>CAZVHN010000717.1:0-8880 GCA_964626895.1 uncultured Chloracidobacterium sp.
GCGCAGGCTTCATCGGCTCGGCTTTCGTTAGACTCTTGCTGGAGCAGGACGAGTCATCTCACGTTACGAACTTTGACGCCCTGACCTACGCCGGCAACCTCGACAACGTCGAAGGCTTGGATCAAGAAAGACACCGCTTCGTACGCGGCGATATAACAAATCGAGAGGCGGTCCTTGCCGCCCTGGACGAAGATACCGGTGTCATAATCAATTTTGCCGCAGAGTCACATGTCGATCGCAGCATCCTTTCGGCTGACGAATTCCTTCGCACAAATATTCTAGGCACACAGGTTTTGCTGGATGCTGCTCGGGAGCGCGGTGTGAACCGCTTTCTCCAGGTGTCAACCGACGAAGTAATGGGTAGTCTTCCCGAAGATGAAAATGCCTACTTTACGGAAAATTCTGCGTTTGCTCCGAACAGCCCGTACGCGGCCTCTAAGGCGGCTGCAGAGCACCTGGTGCGTGCCGCACATCGTACTTTCGGTCTCGACACGGTTATTACCCGTTGTGGAAACAACTATGGGCCGAGGCAGTTTCCAGAAAAGTTTCTGCCTCTAACTATTTCTAATACGTTGAATGACGAGGCAATTCCCATTTATGGGGACGGGCGAAACGTGCGTGATTGGATTTACGTTGAGGATCACTGCAGAGCGATATTAATGGCCCTGGAGAAAGGTCGTTCTGGGGGAGTTTACAATATTGGCGCTCGTAACGAGCGGCGTAACATCGAGGTTGCTGAATCGGTACTGGATGCGCTCGGTAAGCCGGGTTCGCTTCTCCGCTTCGTGAAGGATCGCCCCGGACACGACCGGCGCTACGCAATCGATCCTTCCCTGGCGGAGAGGGAGCTTGGCTGGCGGCCTAGCGAAACCTGGGAGAGCGGGTTACGAAAGACAATAAGGTGGTACAAAGAGAACACGCAGTGGATTGAGCGCGCTCGCAGCAGGGCATATAGCGAGTACTACCAGCTGCAATATGGAACGGAGGTCGGAGCGAGTTGAGACTTTTGGTGGCAGGGGCGGCTGGACTGGTGGGCCGGGCTTTAAGCCATCACTGCGCCGCTCAAGGCGACACGGTCTTCGCCTACGATCATCAAACTCTTGACATCTCGAACCGGGAACTCGTAAACGCTACAATCGATGAGCGGCAACCCGACGTTGTAATCAACTGCGCAGCTTGGACTGACGTGGATGGTTGCGAGTCTGATCACGATCGCGCACTCGCTGCGAACACCTCAGGTCCGGAAAACCTCGCAATGGCCAGCCGCAACGCCGGCGCGGTACTGATTACTATCTCAACCGACTACGTCTTTGACGGCACGAAACAAGGGTTTTATACGCAAAGAGACGATCCGAATCCGACGAGTTTTTATGGAGTTTCAAAGCTGCTGGGAGAACGCAAGGCCCAACAGGCGTTTGCGCGCACAATCGTAGTCCGAACCGGCTTCATTTTTGGGTCCGGCGGAAGAAATTTCCTCAGCACCCTGGTGGCACGGGCCGGCCGAGGAGAGACTTTAAAGGCCATTAGCGACGCTTGGGGAACCCCAACCTATGCACCTCATCTGGCGGCGCGATTACGGGAGTTGGCAGAGCTGGATCTTCCCGGAGTTTTTCACGTTGTGAATTCCGGAGATGGCGCCAGCTACGAGGAGTTCACCCGCGCGGCACTGGAGGCGGCCGGTTATGACCAGACCAACCTCGAGACAGTTACCATGGGCTCTCTCAATAGACCAGCGCCGCGGCCTTCGAATTCGCGCTTGAAATGTCTGCTTTCTGAGGCAATTGGTTTGACACCGCTACCTTTATGGCGAGAAGCTTTGTCGGACTTTATCGCTACCCAAAAAAGAACTGAAACCGCCGCTCGAAGTTGAATTTCCCGTGGTGCCAACTTGCCACACCGCAAGTCTCTGCTATTATTCTATCCCCCGTAGTTGTATGGTTTATTGAAGGTCTGAAAATTATGATGTCGCCAGATAATCGTCTAATACCCGTCAGCCCGCTCGACCGTCATTTGGATCGGCCGCTGGCTGAGATCGTGCAAGCAAAACCTTATGGTGTTTCGGCGCTCGAGCCCACCACTATCCGCGATTATTTGTTTGTCGTATTGAAGCGCAAGTGGTTGATCCTCAGTCTCGTTTTGGCGGTGACTTCACTGGTAACAATTCAGATGTTTCGCTCCGCTTCGATATATGAAGGCGAGACAACAATTCGAATTGAGCCCCGGCCCAGAAGTGTGCTGCAGACAAAAGACATTATAATCAACGCCCAGAGCGATCCCAGCTTCTGGGGTACCCAACTGAAACTCCTCGAGAACCCGGCCCTGGCCCGGCAGGTAGTATTAACCCTGGACCTGCAAAACAACCCGGCCTTCTTTGGTGGTCAGACTCAGGGGGGAGTCTTCGCCTCTCTTCGCAGGGTCTTCTCGGGCCCCAAAAAAAACCCTGACCCAGCGCCAGCCTCAACGGCACTATCGGTGGTCGGCGAAAACGAAGTAGCCGACCGAGCGCTCAGCGCGGAAGAACTCGCAAAACTTGAGCCTTATGAAGACGCAATCATAGCCGGCGAGACAATTGATCCGATTCCCACGACGAATCTCGTTAAGATCAAGTTCGCCCATTCGGATCCGGAATTAGCCCAAAAGATCGCTAACACTCTGGCCGAAGTTTTCGTCAATAACAATCTGGCCCGGGCCACCCTCGGTTCCACCAAGGCGGAAGATCTTCTAGCCAGGGAAATTGCGAACCTGCAGACCAAGATCAAGACCGATCAGGAAAGGCAATTCAACTATGCCAAGGCCCACAATTTACCACTCAACAGCGATCCTAACGGCAATCTAGAGGCCAAGAGACTGGCCACACTGAGCAGCCAGTTACTCGAAGCCGAGAATGAAAGAAAGAATCTTCAGTCGCAGTATGAGGCCGCCAGGAAAGAGTCAGACTCCTTTTCGATTCCTGATGTGCAAACCTCAGCCCGCGTCGAGAAACTGAGAGAGAGAATCTCGCTGCTTAAGGAAAAGCGTGAGGCTCTGCTCATGGTCTATACATCCGAGTGGCCTGAAGTGAAGAAGATTGATGCTCAAATCAAACCGATCGAGGCAGAACTCGCCAAGGCCCCCACTGAAATCGTGTCGTCGATGAAAAGACGATACGAAGCTGCAGTGTCGAAAGAGAATAGCCTGAAGAGATCTTATGAACAGCAAAAGGGAACGACAACACAACAGGTGCGGGATCAGATTGACTTAATTGCCATCAGCCAGGAACTCGAAACAAATAAACAGTATCTGAACACTTTGGTGCAGCGCCAGCGTGAGCTGCAGGTAACCTCAAACGACAGACCCAACGAGGCCACTATCGCCACCTACAGCCGTTTGAAGACCACGCCCATCGGGCCTCCACGTTTACGCAACATCCTCATCGCGTTCATCTTGTCTTTGGTCGCGGGCATTGGCCTGGCGTTCCTGTTGGATTTCCTGGATGACACCGTGAAGTCGATCGAAGACGTCGATCGTTACATTCACCTACCAGCGTTGGCCCTGATCCCGGCGAGCCGATCGGATCGGGCACGACTGATAGGGCTTCCTGGTGGGTCCCCAGCCGCCCCATCGGAGTCAACTGCGCTGGCGATGATCGACGACGCACGTTCCCCTATTGCCGAGTCGTACCGGCATCTGCGCACGTCGCTGTTACTCTCCTCGGCGGGCCAGCCACCCAAGACCATACTCGTTACCTCGAGCCAGCCATCGGAAGGAAAAACAACCACGGCGATTAATACCGCATTCATGCTGGCGCAGACCGGAGCTGAGGTGCTGATTGTCGATTGCGATCTACGGCGCCCCAGACTCCACTCCCACTTTGATATACCAAATTCAAGAGGGCTAACCAATTGGCTTTCCGGTGAGCCTGATCTCGACCAACTGCTTCAGACCTACGACAAACTTCCTAATCTTAAACTCTTAACCTCGGGACCCGTGCCACCGAATCCGGCTGAGCTTCTTGGTTCAGACCAAATGCGGAAGCTGTTGGGTCTGCTGAGTGAGCGCTTCGGACACATCATTATCGATTCACCCCCAGCGATCTCCTTTACCGATGCCTCCATTCTCTCGACGATGGCTGACGGGGTGGTCCTTGTCGTGCACAGCGGCAAGAGTTCGCGAGCTGTAGTTCGGCGCGCCAAGCAGCAATTGCTAGATGTGGGTGCCCATATATTCGGAGTGGTTCTAAACAATGTGAAGCTCGAGACTCAGGACTACTATTACGCCGGTTACTATTCGAGCTACTATTCCGACGCCGAATCCGGCGAAAGGTCGGAAGGCTCGGCTGGTGCGGCTGCCGATACGCGTTAGCTTCATCTCCTTGTATTGCGAAGTGTAGCGAAGCCAGGTCGTTTGCCGGGGCAAACAGTCAGTCTACTGTGATTTTCGCTTCTCCGGTGAAATGGATTCCCCCTGCTAATCACGGCTGCGACTAAACTCACACCGACGCTACGCGTCGAGCAGCAAAACCATTCTGAATTCAAATCGATTGAAAATTCAACGAACTTAACCTCCCGACATTCAACAAGCTAGGGCTAACGACTAAGAAAATGCTACCTTGGCCAATTGGAGTTCTGTTCGCCCTTCGGGGCGCTTTACTTCCGCTCTGCGTTTCTGATTCAATGCTCATTCTCCAGATCAGCGGGTAATTTTGACCGGCTGAAGAGAAAACAGGTTAGGGAATGTCTGACGCTTGATGAACGCAGCCTGGTTAGAACTCACAAACAAAGAAAATCATGAAGCGCCATTCATTTCGGGTAGAAAGAGAATTCGGCCTGATCGTTGGGGGTATTTTTACGTTGCTCGGCGCCTGGTGGCTTTACCGGGGCAAGTTTGTGAGTGTCTCGCAAGTCATTCTGGTACTGGGCATGATGTTGATACTTCTCGGATTGACGTTTCCGAGATCGTTGGTTTATCCCAACCGAGCCTGGATGTTGCTCGCAGAGGCGCTGGCTTACGTCAGCACCCGTATCATTCTTGGCTTGGTATTCTTCCTCATCGTCACTCCAATCGGTGTCGTCAAGAGATTACTCGGGTGGGATCCACTTCACCGGCGCGCGGGATCCGGCCCTTCTTATTGGCGACCTTACTCAGATCGTCAGCGCGACACACGTCACTATGAAAAAATGTACTGATGTTTAGGGGGGAGCGATGTCGAAGTTACAGGTGGTAAACGAGCTGTGGCAGTTCATGAGGGAGAACAAAAAGTATTGGCTAGCGCCGATAGTTATCACACTCGTCCTCGTAGGCGCACTGCTTGCGCTTGCCCAGGGTTCTGCCATTGCGCCTTTTATCTACACGCTGTTTTAGGAATCGTGCGGAGGCGTTGAGTGGTTAGCATTCTTGGCATCTCGGCCTTCTATCACGACTCCGCAGCCTGTCTGGTGGTGGATGGTGAAATCGTCGCTGCCGCTCAGGAAGAGCGATTCACCAGAGTCAAACACGATCATAACTTTCCTGTCCATGCTGCTCGTTACTGTCTGAGCGAGGCAAATCTCGATGCGAACGATCTGGACTACGTTGGGTTTTATGATAAGCCGCTGCTGAAGTTCGACCGCCTGTTGGAAACTTACCTCGACTACGCTCCTTCAGGGTTCCCATCTTTCCTAAGATCCATGCCGCTGTGGATGAAGGAAAAGCTCTGGATGCCTGACGTGATCAAGACCGAAATGGCTAAAGCGAATGGGGAGGAGGACTGGCGGGCCGCGAAAAAGGCGGGCAAGAAGTTCGCCTGGAAACTTCTTTTTGGTGACCATCACGAAAGCCATGCCGCCAGCGCTTTTTATCCGTCTCCCTTCGAAGAGGCAGCTATCCTAACTATCGACGGTGTTGGCGAATGGGCCACCAGCTCGATCGGCATTGGGAAAGGAAACGAAATCACGCTGCTGAAAGAGCTTCGTTTTCCCGACAGTCTGGGGTTGCTCTATAGCGCTTTCACCTACTACACCGGATTCAGAGTTAATAGCGGCGAATACAAAGTGATGGGATTGGCTCCTTATGGGGAGCCGAAGTACGTCTCAATTATTAAGGACAAGGTTCTGGAGATCCGCGAGGATGGCAGCATCAAGATGAACCATGAGTATTTCGGATACTCGCAGGGCTTGCGTATGACCAACGGCGCCTTTGATAAATTGTTTGGCGGCCGTCCCAGAAAACCGGAATCTAAGGTCACTCAAAAAGAAATGGACCTGGCACGGAGCATCCAGGTCATCACTGAAGAGGTAATGCTAAAGATGACCCGGTATGTCCATCGAGAGACGGGAATGAAAAGGCTTTGCATGGCCGGCGGCGTGGCTCTGAACTGCGTGGCTAATGGACGAGTACTGCGAGAAGTTCCCTTCGAAGACATCTGGATTCAACCGGCAGCAGGTGACGCAGGAGGGGCTGTCGGCATCGCGCTCGCCATCTGGCATCGGTATTTGGGCAAGCCTCGGTTGAGTCCCGAGAAGGCCGGTACGTGGCAATCAAGAAAGACGATCCAGGCGGCGCCAAAGAATGGCCTTCCAGCTTATGCTGACGGCATGAAAGGCTCTTACCTGGGACCTCGTCACAGCGAAGATGAGATCGAAGCATTCCTGAAATCCCGAGGCCTGCCATACCAGAAGCACTCACGACATGAACTACCCGAAGCAGTTGCGGAGTTGCTGGAGGCGGGAAAGATCATCGGCCTGCATCAGGGAAGGATGGAGTTTGGCCCACGCGCTCTCGGTGGCCGGAGCATCATTGGCGATCCGCGTTCGCCGGAGATGCAGACGGTGATGAATCTGAAGATCAAATATAGAGAGAGCTTTCGACCATTTGCTCCAAGCGTCTTGCGCGAACAGGTTGCCGAGTGGTTCCAGCTTGATGCCGACAGTCCCTATATGTTGCTGGTAGCTGATGTCGCCGAGCCGCGCAGAAGGCCGATGAGTGAGGACGAGCAATCACTTTGGGGCATTGAGAAGCTTAACATTAAGAGATCGGAGATTCCCGCCGTAACTCACGTTGATTATTCCGCGCGAATACAGACGGTGAGACGCGAGACAAATCCGCTTTACTGGGAGATTATCGAAGCCTTTCACGCTAAGACCGGTTGTCCGGTGATTGTAAACACGAGCTTCAACGTGCGGGGTGAACCGATTGTGTGCACACCCGAAGACAGCTACCGTTGTTTCATGAGGACAGATATGGACTTCCTGGTGTTGGAGACATGCGTGCTCGACAAGAAAGACCAGCCAGCTTACGCTGAGAGCAAAGACTGGCGCAAGGAGTTTAAATTAGACTGATTCCTTCGATACTCTCTGAAACAAAGAGACGCGCAATATTTTACCTCTCAGGAATCTCCCTAAATCTAGTCCAGTTTAGAAATCATCAGTGCCATGAAGGAATTACCGCCGGTTACCATCCAGGAAAGTAATGTCCCGCCGGACTTTGGTATTGGAATGACCTCCCGAGTGGTGCGTGGCAGTTTGTGGGTGTTGGGCGGCCAAGGTGTAGCAATGGTGGCGGCTCTGTTGGCCACGCCCTTCGTCATCCGCTTGCTAGGGGCTGAACAGTACGGAGTACTGGCCTTGACCAACGTGCTATTCAACTATATGGCGTTCGCCGACATGGGCATGGGCATAGCCTCGACACGGTTCGGGGCAGACGCGCACGCTCGGAAAGACGAACTGGGCGAGGTTTTAGCTATCTGGACGTCGCTCGTGATCGCCTGCGTACCTGCTCTGCTGATTGCGTTGACGCTGGCGTTAGGAGCGCAGGTTTTGGTAGAAAGCATGCTTCGTTTACCGCCTCATCTGAATGGCGTGGCCATCGTCGCGGTTCGCTTGACCGCTGTCGGCTTCTTCGCGAGGGCAATTGCGGGGGTGCTTAACACGCCGCAGCTTGTGCGCCTGCGCATGGATCTGGTGACATACATCACGACCGGTACATCCGTGATTCAGATTCTGTTGATCCCCATCGTGGTGCTGCTCGGTGGTGGATTGATTGGCGCGGTGGCCGTGATCGCAGGTGCGAGTATCTTGGCAGCAGTACTGCACGCGACTGTCTCAGCATGCTTGCTGCCTGGGATGCTGCGACCAGTCATGAGTCGAAAGATGTTCAAACCGATCCTGAAGTTCGGGAGCGCGATGGTTGCATCGTCTTTAGCCGCTGTGTTCTTGGCGCACGGCGAAAAGTTGCTGCTAACGCGTTATGCATCCGTCACCGCGTTGGCCCATTACACGGTTGCTTTTACTTTGGCCTTGATGCTAACGATAGCGCCGGCGGCAATGGGTCAATCATTGCTGCCGACATTTTCGCGAATGCAAGCGGAGCCGGGAAGTACCGCTTTGCAGCAACTGTACCGGCGCGCATTATGCGGTACGCTGCTCTGGATCGTGCCCACCACAGTTCTGCTTGGTGTGGCGGCTAAGCCTTTCTTTACCCTGTGGGCGGGGCCGGAATTCGGGCGTGAGAGCACGGCGCCATTTTACATTCTGGCGGTCGGTCTGATCTTTAACGCGTTAGCGTATGTGCCTTACATCCTGCTAATGGCTCTTGATCGCACGAAGGTGATTGCGAGCATCCACCTGGCCGAGTTGGTTCCATACCTTGTTGCCGCGGCTCTATTAACGTATCGCTTCGGCGCGGTTGGCGCGGCTTGCGCGTGGAGCTTGCGCGTGACTGTAGATGCATTGGCGTTTTTTCTAATGGCTCGGCGCATCACTGACTTCGCCTGGTCGCCGTGGCCAGACAACAATCGTGACTATGTGGTGGCTCTAATCGTTTTGCTAGTTCCAGTTCTCCTTGTGAGTTGGTTGTGGGATGCGCCTCTCATCCGACTGGTGGTGACGCTAATGGCCTTAGCCGGCTACAGTATCTTGGTCTTTA
>CAZVHN010000718.1:0-2496 GCA_964626895.1 uncultured Chloracidobacterium sp.
TCCAAAAAGTTGAATGCAATATCAGGCGCTGGCACATATTCCTAAGGCTCTCAACACTCCCGCATCCGCGACTCTAGGATCTTGTCCTCCCTAAAATTCTCCAACTTCTGAAAATACTCGGCATCCTTATCGAGAGCGTTCTCCGGCACCAGGCCGACAATCTCGGTACTCACGATCTCAACCCTGAGTTTTTCAGCTTCGCGACATACGGCTTGATAGGCTTGCTGCATTCCGGTCTCTCCATAATTCACCAGATTCATTGAAACCTGCACCAGTCCGCGCGTGCTCAACTCAAAACCCAGGGCCTTCAAAAAAGGAGGCCCTCCATGTCGGGCCCTCACCGAGCGGGCGATCTGGCGCGCGATGGCCAGGTCGGACGTGCGCAGATTGACGTTGAAAGCGATCAGAAACCGTCGCGCACCCACGGCGATCGCGCCCGCAGTTTCGTGCACGCTTAACGGGCCGACATCGGGTGCGCGAGTCGGTTCGTGCGCTATCTGCTCGCGCAGCAACTCGAGCGCGCCTCGGCGTACGTCTTCCAGGTTTACGCGATCGGGTTTCAGGGCCGCCCGCTCATAAAAAAAGACGGGAATGCTCAGTTCTCGCGCGATCCGTTCGCCCGCCTGATGGGCCAGTTTCACACAATCGTCAAGAGTCACTCCGCGAACGGGCACAAAGGGCAGTACATCCGTAGCACCCAGCCGCGGATGCTGTCCCGTGTGGCGCCGCATATCGATCAATTCAGCTGCCAGAGCAACGACCCGAACCGCGGCCTCAACGACCATCTCCGGCGCCGCCACAAAGGTAATCACAGATCGGTTGTGATCCGGATCCATGTGGGTGTCCAGCACGCACGCGGTCTCGACCCCCGCGATAGCGTCTGCCAGCCGCTCGACGGATTTAATATTGCGACCCTCGCTGAAATTCGGGACGCACTCAACCAGGGCATTGCCGATTGCCGATTGCCGATTGCCGATTTTTAAATGCTGGTCTTTCATTGCCAATTCCCAATTGCCGGTTGCCAATTTACGATCTTCAACCATCCTTTGCTACTCTGATCGAGGTAATATGCAGCTCGGCAATCCCAAAATCGGCGATTGGCAATCGGCAATCGGCAATGAAGAGAATTGGCAATGAGTAACGGCCCGTTCATCAACAATCGGAAGAATGCCTGGCAGCGTCTCGAGGAGCTGCTGGCCCGGGTTGATCGGACTTCTCTTAAACGCCTGCACCGTGAAGAGGTGCGCGAGCTGGGTCGCATCTATCGCCGTACCGCGTCTGACCTGGCCATAGCACGCGCCGAGTCGCGCGATCCGCGGCTGATTAATTATCTGAACAGCCTTGTGATTCGAGCGCATGGCCGCATCTATCGAGCCGACGCTCAAGGAGGTGAGCGCATCCGGGCTTTCTTCGCCCGTGAGTTTCCGCGCACCTTTCGGCGCACATGGCGCCACACCGGACTTTCGTTCAGCGTTTTTCTGGTGTTTGGTCTGATAGGTTTCGTAGGCAGTTACCGCGACACGGAATTTTCAGAACTGATGGGCGTGCCACCGGCGTTCCGCGAACTCTATATCGAAACGAAGACGCATTGGTGGGAAGATCTGAATGAAGCGAACCAGGTAGGCGCCAGCTTGATAATGACGAACAACATTCGCGTGACCTTCTATACCTTTGCGTTTGGAGCGATGTTTGGGGTGGGCACGTTGTTCGTTCTGGCGTACAACGGAGCAAACATCGGGTCGGTCCTGGCGCTCACCTACCGCGCCGGCTTTGGACATGACCTCGTTACTTTCATGGCGGGTCATGGGGTAATTGAACTCTCCTGCATCTTCATCGCCGGCGGCGCGGGGCTGCTGATTGGCAGCGCGTTGATCATGCCTGGCGATCTCTCGCGAGCAGATGCACTCAAGACCCGCGGGAAGGACGCGATTCATCTGATGATGGGTGTGGCGGTACTCCTCGTCATCGCGGGAACCATTGAGGGTTTCATCTCACCGGCCCCTATTGATCCCAGGATCAAGTTCAGTATCGCCGGTATAACCGGCATTGCGCTCTATTCGTATTTGTTGTTGGCCGGCCGCGAAGAAACCGGGGAAAAGGGGAACGGGTAACAGGGAAAGGGTAAATGGGTAAAAAGAGCTGGACGGTGGCCTCACAACCTCACTAACCACTGAAAGGATGATGGGAAGGCAGCAGAGCTCTACGTCAGGATATCTTTAGAAAATGTAGCGCCCCGCGGAACTGCGCGACCGCAAATTGATGATCCTGTTTGTGAGTCAGTTTTCCATAACTGTTGGGTGCGGCACCGCCATCCACACCGTGAGTTGGTCCACTCAACTAGCGCCGGAGGCGCGGCTGAGGGTAGCCAGGGGCAAGCGGCTTTGCGCGCAGCCCCTGGATCAAGTCCGACGAACACTACCGCGCCCTGAAAGGGCGGAGCAAGTATCGCCAAACATCGCGCTCGTCGTATTCAGTCGCGCTACAGTTTCAACATCT
>CAZVHN010000719.1:0-3001 GCA_964626895.1 uncultured Chloracidobacterium sp.
GTCCCACGCGCTCAGTCGTTAAGGGCCTTGCGAAACCTGGAAACGGTCTAAATGCTTTCAGATCGCCGTGTTGCACTTCCAAGTTGAATTCGCGAATGATAATTGTCAAATGGAAAATGGATTTCAAGAGACTTGACTCAATCACAACAACTTTCGCTCTCCAAGAGATCTAGACCAGAATAATCGGTTTTTAGCCTATCTACCTATCCCCACGTAGTCGAATCCTAGTTCACGCATGTCAGCAGGCTGGTAGATGTTGCGTAGATCGGCAACCTTAGGCGCTTTCATCAAATCCCGAATACGGCGCATGTCCAGCGCTCGGAATTGATTCCATTCGGTTATGAATACGAGCGCATCTGCGTCCTTGACTGCTTCATACTCGTCAGCAGCGTATTCGATCTTCGGGAGGACGAGGGCTGCCTCAGTCATGGCCACCGGATCGTAGGCGCGTACGTTCGCCCCCCGCTCGAGCAAACCATGAATGATCTCAATCGAGGGCGCCTCTCTCATATCGTCCGTTTCCGGCTTAAACGCCAGCCCCAGGACTGCAACGGTCTTGCCTTTGAGTTCGCCTACCAGCTTTTCAATCTTGGGTAACATTGCTTTTCGCTGCCGCTGATTCACTTCGATAACTGCATCAACAACCAGCGAGTCGCAATCGAACTTCCGGGCCACTGAGGCAAGCGCCCGCGTGTCTTTTGGAAAACAAGATCCTCCAAAACCGGGACCCGGATGGAGAAATTTGCCGCCGATACGTTTATCCATTCCCATGGCCCTGGCCACATCGTGAACGTCACATCCGATCCTTTCACACAAAGCGGCAATCTCGTTTATGAAGGATATCTTGGTGGCTAAGAATGCATTGGCAGCATACTTTGTCAGTTCCGCGGCCTCCAGCGACGTCACGACGAATGGCGCCTCAATTAAGTAGAGAGGGCGGTATAGGTCGCGCATGATGGCGATCGCCTCTTCGTCTGCGCTTCCTATCACCACGCGGTCCGGTCGCATGAAGTCGTTTATGGCCGCACCCTCGCGTAGGAATTCCGGATTAGAAACTACCCCAAAGTTTACCCGTGATTTCTGATTCTCCCGAATTAGACGCCGAAGATACTCACCAGTACCGATCGGAACAGTCGACTTCGTAACTATCACCTTGTAGCCGTTCATGAACTCCGCCACCGACCGCACCGCTGTTTCCACAAAACTCAGATCGGGCGAACCATCCTCCTTTGGAGGAGTCCCCACCGCGAGAAATATTACCAGCGCCTGCTCGACAGCCTCCTTAACGTCAGTGGTAAATCGCAGTCGTCCAGACTGCACGTTCTTAGTAACCAGTTGCTGAAGCCCCGGCTCGTAGATGGGCATCACACCCGCAAAGAGGCGTGCGATCTTTTCCGAGTCGACATCGACGCAGGTGACATCAACACCAAACTCGGCAAAGCATGCGCCTGTTACCAAACCGACGTACCCGGTGCCGATTACCGCGATATGCATTGAAAGTAACCTTCAGGAGCTTGAGGCGGGATAAATGTCATTATTCAAAACCTTGCGGGTCAAGCACGACTGAGAGTCGCGTGACCCGCAAGGTTAGTCTAAGTGACCGCGCGTCTAAAGTAGCGTGCGGTGTTTTTGGAAACAACTCTCGACGACTATCTGCTCGGGCTGATTACGACTACGTTACCGCCGAAGTTGATTTCATCTTCCCTGGTCGCAAGGATAGCTGCCACAACCGCCGCGCCAGCAGCGATCAACAGCACCGCGAGGGCGCCACTACTCAGGCCTTTTTCTTCATCTGCTTGAGGATTCGGCGTTCCGGCAGTGCCACTCTCACCAGCCGCAATCTGCTTGACGGCACCACCGGCGCGTAATTCTACGAGACCGGCCTGGGTTGAGACCATTGTATTTCCGCGCTTGGCATTCACCGTAAACGACGTTGCCTGGCTTCCATCAACCACCACAGATCCATCTTTGGTTGTGAGGTTCACGGAAATTCCAGCGAGCGTTGAGACGCTTGCGATACCACTATCGAGCTGACCGGTAATGGCCTCCTCGGTGAAACTGAGCGTCATGGTGGAGTTGGGAGCTAACTGGACCCGGCCCAACTTGCTGATGTTCACGGTGGCGCTACTGTTATCTGACGTGACGATTGCGCTGTCCGAAAACAAAGTGCCGCCAGAAATGACCTTCTGGCCGTTAACCGTAACCTGACCGGAAATCGATAGCTCTCCAGATGGGACCTTAGCTTCTGGCGACGCCAAAGCAATCATCGAGTAGACGCTTAGGACGGCAACTGACAGAACGGCCGCGATGGTTTTGCGGCTCCAAGTTTTGCTGATCATTAACTTTCCTCCCGTATTGTGAAACAAAAATCTTGATTGCGTGGCGCGACGGTTAAAAACTTTAGGATGCGACGTGGATCTTCCCGTAAATCTCGTCTCACCTTGCGGAGCACCAAACGCTAGAAGCGCAAATAGCGTTAGTAGCCGTCTTAAAGACCTCGCTTTTATTACACGAATAGCAGCACTCTGTCAACAAGCATTTAGGCCTAGTTTGGCACGAAATTGTGCTTTTTTCAGATGCAGCGACAAGATAACCCGCGACCGCGTAACGATCCAGAACTTTTCACTGTTTCAGGGCCGTACTCTAATGCTCTGACCCATCGAACTTAGTTGGTTCAATTGGAGGGAGCGAAACCGCTGTGGGCATTAATATTAACCATTGCGAGGGTTAGCTACGGTGAAGTCACTCGCCTGACGCGTATCAACCCCTTGAGACCGGCCTTCTGAACCTCGGGGAGCGGTGACTCATGGCCCTCGCTTTCCGAAAGTTCGCTTTGTTCGTAAGGGTCCAGGCGGGCAAAAACATAGAATCGCTCCCCGGAACGAACGACTCCGAGGAATCTGAAGGTACGGCGCAAAACCTCGCCTTCGCGAAGGGTCTCAGGTCGGGGCGGACGTTCGAATAGCAGACCCATTTCATCGCGCGAAACAGCCTCCAATTC
>CAZVHN010000720.1:0-4328 GCA_964626895.1 uncultured Chloracidobacterium sp.
GTGCTGGGCTACTGTCAGTCGTCCGCTGCGGACTCAGAGCGTCTCGAGTGGCACCCGCAATTCGAAACGGGCGCCACCACCATTAAGTGATCCAGCCAGGCGAGCGGAGCCTCCCGCTTCTTCCAACCGCTTGCGAACGATTGCCAGACCCAACCCTGTGCCTCTCTGCTTGGTGGTGAAGAATGGCTCCCAGATGCGTTGCCGGAGTTCCGATGGGATGCCCGCACCCGAGTCCTCAACCACGATACAGAGACTGGTTCCGTCTCTCCTGGCTGTGACGATTACTTCTCCGTCTGCGGGTGTGGCCTGTAAAGCGTTCAGAACGAGATTCGACAGCGCGTCGCGTACCGCGGCTACGGCAGTTCCGCCCAGCTCATCATCAGCTTCGATCCGGATGTTAAGCTTAATGCGTCGTTCATCAGCATTCGCTTTAAAGAGGCCTACGGCCGAACGGATCAATTCGCCTATCCTGAGCGGCACTTCCTCGGCCACTTCTTTCCGCGCAAAACTGAGCAACTGGGTCACACTCTGGCTCAGGCGATCGGTTTCACCGACAATCAAGCTCAGGTCGCGCGCATATTCAACACCTAGTCCCGGGTCTTCTCGCATCACCTGCGCAATCGACTTGATTGCTGACAGTGGGTTCTTGACTTCGTGCGCGACAGTGGCAGCCATCTGGCCCAGCACCGCGAGACGTTCGCCTTCGGCAACGCGGCGCTCCAGGCGCACGTTCTCTTCTACCAGCCGGCAATCCTCGATGGCAATCGCGACCTGCCCGGCAAGCACTTCCAATACTGCCCGCGCGTCAGAAGTCAGACTCCCTGGTGACCCCTCGATCAGGAGCACTCCGGCAATGCGGTCCTCGCGACGCAGTGGGTATGCTATCTGGAACCCCGGCGCAACCAGCAATGCATCACCCTCGACTGGCGACCATCCGTTCCGCTGCGAAATCGTCAATACCTCTTCCACCCATGGCTCGATTGCTCTTCCCGCATGGTCTAGGTGTTTATCCCGGTCGCCTTCATCAACAGTCGCATGGCGGTTTGCGATAATCTGCACGCGCCTCAATCCCAGCGCCTCCGTGGTGCGTTCTTCAACAAAGTGGAGCAACTCCGGTAACTGCTTATACTGCCCGGCATGAGAACTGATACGCGCGACTACTTCCCGGTAAAGCGCAGCTTCCCGCTCAAACAACCTGTGAAAGCGACGCTCTAACCCGCGTCGCATCGGGGCGGCCACCAGCGTTAGTCCGAGAATTAGCAGGGCCTCGACGACACCCTGTCTAACGCCGTAACGAGACGTCATCCAATCACCGATTGTGCGAATGCCATAGATATAGATCGTGAGCACGACTGCGGCAAAAGTGGCAACAATCAGACTCTCTTCGATAATGAGCTCGAGATATCGATAGCGGTAGATGTAGTAAGCCAGCAATACAGACGGAAGCAGCGAACCCAGATTGGCGACAGTCTTGAGATAAAGGCCCACTGGAGTTCCCTCACCTAAGCCCAGCGCTAACGCCGCCAGAATCACCAGGCCAATAGCCACAAAGGACGCGGCCAGCGTGCGCATGATCCGTTGCTCGCTGCGATTAGGGCTATTCCGGGCAATCAGCAATTCGGTGACAGCAATCAACCCCAGCACATAAGCAATCCAGAAGGCGAACGGGAACACGAAAAACTTCAACCTGGTGAGCATCGGCGCGTAGTCGCCGGTCCAAATCTGCCAAAGTGCAACTACCAGGAAGATGGTCGGGAAGTAGGAGAGATAAACGCGAATCTTTTCGTTGCGGGTTAGCGGCCGTCCTCGGGAGTCGGCCCAAAGATGCAGATGAACGTGGAGCAGGAAGGAATAGGCAAAGGTGATACTGACAACTGAGATTGAATCCGCAAGTCGCAGAAGGGTGTTCCACGTGTCAAAACCGAGACCAAAGAGTCCGTGCAGTGTTATGAAGAGATTACTGGTGTGCCATCCCCCCATGGTCAGCGCCAGGGCAAATAGAACGCGCTCGAGATTCGTCAACTTGTGACGGCGAGAGATCAGTTGAGCGCCCATCCAGAGAGGCAGGACAGCGCCGATGCTGTAACCGACCAGTTGTAAGAGTCCAAGTGGGGACATATTCAGGAGGCAGGCGGCAGGAGGCAGGCGGCAGGAGCAGGAGGCAGGAAATCGGTCCTCTTAATTCCCTCGCGGGTCTTCGATCTTACGCCTCAGGTTTAGGGCGGTGGTTTCTGATTCTCCTGCCTCCTGCCGTCTGCTGACCCTTTCTTCGTGCCTCCTGCTCCTGCCTCCTGCCTACTGATTTGCGGCGCTGCGCGCCTGAATGGGAGTCAGAGTTATCTCCGTTCTGCGATTGCGAGAACGGCCCGCGACGGTTGTGTTCTTTGTCAGGGGGTTTGACGCGCCCATGCCATTGGCTTGTATCCGAGATGGATCTACTCCGGCGGACTGTAGCCTTTCCGACAGAACTCGCGCACGATCCTGGGTAAGCTGTTGCAGCGAGACCTCGTCGCCTTTGTTATCGGTATAGACCTCGATCAAAATCTGATAGTCAGGATTGCTCGCCAGCAGCGCGGCCAGTGGCTCGAGTTTGGCTGCCGCGGTGGCCACCAGATCTGAACCGCGCGCGCTGGTCCAAATCGACTCCGGCAGCGCGAGTTGAAGGCCGTTGGGCGTTTCTTTCAAGGTCCCAAACTTCGCCAGGGTTTGCTTCAATGTGGCCTGGGCCGCAATTCTCTGTTGCTCACGCTGGGCTGCTTCCCTGCTCGCGTCCACAGCCAGCCTCTCGCCTTCAAACCGCGCCACTTTGATCTTCGCCGCTTCCCCTTCAGAACTGACAGTTTGTAGCTCGTCGCGAAGACGAGCAATTTCAATGCGCTGCTCGCGCGTTTGCTGGTTTGCCGTGGCCGCATCTCTTTCAGCCAACTCGCGCGCTCGCTGTTCCCGATCGAGATCGGCGCGTAGTTGATCGATCTCGGCTTGGGCACTCTCCGCAGTCTGCTCAGCAGTCCGCAATGCCTCGTCTCTTCGTTGAATATCTTCGCGTCGCAACCGCGCGGCGCGTCTGGCCAGGGCCATCTCTTCAGCGCGGGCCCCTGATGAGGTCGCCTTGCGCGCCAGCACATCAACCTCAGATGATGACTGGTTGAACCTCCACGCCTTTTCCGCAGCCTGCAAATCCTCGTCTGCCTGCTGCAATTCAGCGGGCGCATCCTGATTCGCACCAGCAAACTTTGCGAGATTCAACGCCTGACGCGCGCCCAGCAGCGATACTGGTGTGTCGCGGTAATCCCGATCGGCAATCTCCGGCACCCGATTGTCTCTGAAGTAGTCACTCGAATTCCCGATGTATTGCACGTTAACGGTTGCTATCTGGCTCCCACCTGCTCTTTGAGGTGGCAGGTTTTCCATTACTACCATGCGGCTGGGAACCTTCATGAGAAAGTGGGGCTCGGCGGTGATGATCAAGGCGAAGGTCTGGAGCGGAGTGGTAACGTCCAGCTTTGAATTAATAAATCCGCTACCGCTTCTTTTGATCTCGCCCAAGTTATCGACGCGCCCGTCCGGGGAGATGGCCCACAGCAAATATGTGGTGTAAATGCCACCCAACTCTGAAGCCCGCGTCAGATCGTCCAGGCTAAGCTCGACTCGCGTGCCGCGCCGTCCGGCACGCCGGACCTTCGCCTCGCCGTTCAGTCTGGGCAAGAGCGTCGTGCCGCGAAACTTCACACTAATGGTTTCATCTAGCGGGTAAGTTATGGCGACGGTTTGCCGCGGCACATCGCTTTGGCCGAGGACCGGTCCACCCAGGCCCAGGACGCAACTCACACAGACCACAACGGTAAGGTGTCTCAGAGAAAGATGGCTGATAATCATGGCAAAGCTCCTAACTTCAAATGCAATTCGAGGTTGCCCAGGGGACTGGGACCCGGTGACGTTAAAACTGCCTCTTCTCTTGATGCAGCCGAGCGTTTCATTGTTGCCGAAGCTTTTGAGGGGGTCAAGCTATCGCCGAAATGGTGGTTTAGAGTTCAAACTTTATTTAGTTTGTGGCCGCGAAACGGCAACCTAAAGGTTGAACTCTTAACTGCCGCAATCAAACTGACCCACTACGCCGAGACGAATTCTTTTGATAATTGGCCCTTCGGTAGGCCGCAAATTGAATAACAAGCAGGGAGATCCCCGTTAGTAGCAGGATATGTGAGAAGCCGCCCTTGTGAAGAATGACCTTTAGAACAAACCAGAAGGCAATGAGCGCCAAGCCAAGTATCCACAACATTACAATGACTCTCCTCCTACTGTTTCGTCGCCGTGGCCGAACCCTTCCT
>CAZVHN010000721.1:0-10729 GCA_964626895.1 uncultured Chloracidobacterium sp.
TGCACCGGCATGTCCCAGCCGCCGAAATCAACCATGCGGCCACCCATGCGGCGATGCGCGGCATTGAGCGGTGTTTTTTTTAGCTCCAGCGCAGGTGCGGTCAAGCGTATCTCCCGGATCCGATGCCGAACCCGATACTCAAAGAATTACGAAAAACGGATGAATCCGCAAACTAACATGCGAAGTTCGGTGCGTCAAGCGAGCCTGTCGCCGTGCTGAAGCGCGGAATTCTGCTGTTCGTTTCGGCGAAGAAGTTAACGATGAGTTGTAGATGTCGACTGGTACAGGATGGGACGAGTTGCCTTGAACCGTGTTGGCGAATCAGAAGTTTCGTTCGCGCACATCAACCTTTTGGACTGCGAACACTACTCGCATAGTGTCAGGCCGGCGATCCATTGAGGCCGGGACGAACGCCGCATCTCGACGAAGGGCTGCCTGAAAATCGTTGAGCATCTGTCGATCGCGAGGAGCGTGAACGACGTCAACCAGCGAGGCGGCTCCATTACTAAAGACGTCCGCTACCACGAGCATGTCGTCAGCCTCCTGATATCGGCTGTTGTGTGGGTGTGCATACGAACGAGTGAGCGTGGCGAGTGCGCCTTTAGGATTCAGACTTGGGGACTGCTCGGCGAAAGGAGCTCGGCTGGCAGCGTAATCCTCGGATCTCACAGGCCTGTTTAGATCGTAACCGGCGCTCGCGGGAACCACATAGACTGCGGAACTCTGTGCGGCGGCCTCGTGAAGTGCCTCAAAGTGGGGTCGCAGCCCGGCAAACATAGCGATAAAAAGAATGACCGAAGCGACAGAACCAACGCTGTAAGGCATCAGACGGGGTTCGAGAAAGCGCGCGAGCCGATCACCAAAAGAAGTCTTGGGGCTTTGCCGGCGAGCTGCGGCTTCGATCATCAAGGCACTAGTTATTGATTCAGCCAGGTCGACAGGGGGCTGAGGTCTGGACAGCATACTCAAACTGCGAGTAAGCGCCCGCAGTTGGACAAGGTCGTCGCGGCAAATTGGACACTTGTCCACATGCTCATCAACGGCAACCCGGGCCGCCAGCATCAAAGCGTCGTCAACGTATAACGAAAGCGACTGTTTTGTTTCTTCACACGACATAAGAACATTTCCAATTGCCGATTTCCGATTGCCAATTTAAGGAAGAGAATCAACGAACGTAGATCCTTCAATTGGCAATCTCCAATCGGCAATCCCCTGAATGGCTGACCGGCCCCGGCTGCTTCCTGGTTAAGGAAGCAACTCCGACAAAGTACCAGACAAGCTAAACAGATGATTCGAGCGACACTTTCAACGGGTGTTGCTGGCCACGTTTTCAAATTAGCTCTCGTCCCCCGATTAGCTGAAGTCTTCTACCCGCCGTCTCGTCACTTCGACCCATTTGGCACCGAGTTGTTGTGAGCCGGGGCGGGTCAGCCATTCACGCTATTTTTGATTTCCGATTGCCGATTTTCGATTGAAACCCCTAACGCTGACTCGAGCAAAGTTCGTCAATCTTTCTTCAATCGGCAATCAAAAATCTAAAATCTAAAATTACAAAGATCCTTCCAACTTTCGTCGCAGCTCGGAGCGGCCGCGTGCCAGCCGCGACTTGACCGTACCTACGTTAATCCTCAATGTTGCGGCCACTTCTTCATAGGTCAACCCTTCAATGTCCCTCAAAATGACCGCCTCACGATAAGCACGCCCGAGAGTTAGCAGGGCCGCCCTTAGAACTCTTTCGCGTTCGTGCGCCAGCGTTTCCTGCTCCGGGGTATTTTCGCGATCGGTCGGCAGTGTGCTTCTGAGCGGTTTGCTACCCCGTTCATCGGTGGAGTCAAGTGAGACTGTCGAGTCGCGTCGCCGTCTGCGCCACCACCGCCAGCGGTTTCTCGCCTGATTGATAGCAATGCGATAGATCCAGGTCCTTAAGTCCGCCTCGCCACGGAAGTGTTCTATGCTCTGAAACGTGCGCAGGAAAGTCTCCTGGGTCAGGTCGCGCGCCTCCTCACTATTCTCAGTCAACCGATAAAGCAATCCGTAGATTTCGCCCGAACGCTCGGCTACCAGGACTTCAAACGCCGCGGCATCGC
Source organism: uncultured Chloracidobacterium sp. (assembly GCA_964626895.1). Taxonomy (GTDB): domain Bacteria; phylum Acidobacteriota; class Blastocatellia; order Pyrinomonadales; family Pyrinomonadaceae; genus PSRF01. The sequence continues at coordinate 2,088 of CAZVHN010000721.1, forward strand.
CTCTCTTTAGTCTTTCAATGAACTGCGTCTCGGTCGCCGGGCGAGGCTCCACCGAGGCTGCGGTCGCAACCTGCTCCAGATCCATCTGCCCGCCAAGGGCTATTGGCTCTGAGTAGCTCACTGTTTACCCCCTGGGGCGGGAATTGGAGTAGCTGACCGCCTGAGCCCATTCCCGGACAGGCGTACCCTTAGACACCCGTGCCAGTCAGTTTGTTCCCGAGGAATTCTCATGCCCGTCCTTTGATGCAATTTGCCCACGTCGCGCCGTTGGGTGTTGGTCAACTACAGAACCGAGGAGCAGTAGCGACCGGGTCAAGTCTCGCTAGAGTCAAGAAACTAGAATTGAGTGTTCCACCAGGTGTGAGTGACGCCCGGTCTCTCCTCAGTTCTCTGGTCGAGCGTTATGACCGCATTCGACCAAACTGCACCAGTACCCGCTGATAAGCTCGCTTGACAAGATTTCGTGACGCCCATTAGAGTGCTTGTCTCGCTTATCATACACTTAGAAGAACGCAGTTCACCAAAGGGACTTGCGAGAAGGAAATAAGTGGCTCGATACAAAAAGAAGCGCCTGCGGGAACTGCAGCACGACCGATTCCGTGACACAGCTATCAGCGTTTTGGATCGTCTGGGCAATCTGCTCGAGGGCCGGGGGAAACCAATTCTGTATGGCATCGCCGCGGTCGTTTTGATCGCTATACTCGTGGGAGTAGGGCTCACTTGGAGCCGGCGAAAGGCCGACGAAGCCCGCCGGGCGCTGGGACGGGGAATTGCGATCGCTAGCGCTCCGGTCTCTTCGACCTCTCCTCTAGATCCCGCTAGCACCTACGCAAACGAACAGGAGCGGGCCCAGAAAGCGATTGAAGAGTTTCAGAAGGTTGTAGTCAAATATGGGGACCCTTACCGCACGGAAGCACGGTATTTCATAGCTACGAGTCTCCTGTATGTAGATCGAGAAAAGGGAATCAGCGAGCTGGCCGAACTGAGCAAGAGCAACTTCAGTGATATCGCCACGCTAGCTAAGTTTGCGCTCGCGCAGGCTAAGGAAGCCGACGGCAAGTATGACGAAGCGGCCCAGCTTTACAGTCAAATTGCGTCACAGAACAATGTGATCATCCCCCCCGAGACGGCCAACCTTCGGCTGGCCATGGTTTATCAGAAGCAGGACAAGAAAAGAGAGGCTGCAGATATTCTCTTCCAGATAGCCGACGCCGCACGCAAAGCAAAAGACGTCGATGGAGCAACCCTGCCGTTATCGGCGGCCGCCCGAGAAGCTACTCAGGAATTACAGAAACTGGACCCCGATCGCTTCGCTCAGCTTCCGGCGGAATCTTCGGCAGCAGGACTGACCTTCTAAGCAGCATTCCCAGTTCTGGTTTGATTTCAGCCTAACGTTCAACCCCAGCAGTCGTCCCAATTGGGAATCGGCAATTACTAATCTAATTCCCGCATGGATAACCTTACCCATTCGCTTGTCGGGCTAGTTGCCTCAAAAGCAGGACTGGAAAAGTTGTCACCCGGGGCGACAGTTCTCTGCATTCTTGCAGCGAATCTTCCAGACTCTGACATAGTGACGTTGATTGGCGGCCGCTGGAACTACCTCCACCACCATCGCGGCATCACCCATTCAATCCTTGGCGCGCTTGTCCTCGGACTAACTCTTCCACTGATCTTCTACTTTGCAGATCGCCTGATCGCCAGAATTCGTGCGCGACAACCTGCAGTCAGGTTGAAGGGGTTACTGATTGCGTCGCTGATTGTCACCGCGACGCATCCCTTCATGGACTGGACCAACAACTATGGAATCCGTCCCTTTCTGCCGTGGAGTTCGCAGTGGTTCTTTGGTGACTTCATTTTTATTATCGATCCTTTTCTCTGGATGATTTTGGGAGGCGCCTGCTTCTTACTAACCTCAAAGTCGAAATTGCAGTTGGGTATCTGGTTGTTGCTGGCGCTGCTACTCACCTATCTAGTGCTAACGGTTCCTATCCAGCGTGGCCTGGACCATCCCATGGTGCTTAGAACCGTTTGGGTTATCGTTGTAATTGGTCTTCTAGTTTCATTTAAGTTGGGCGCCGCACAAAGGTGGGGATCCCGGATCGCCGTCGCCGCAATGGTGGTGGTTGCAGTGTATTGGGGTAGCCTGGCCTCTCTTCATTGGTTTGCCGTCAATGAGGCAAGGATCGAGGCAAGGACCATCGTCAGCCAATATGGGGAGAGCATTACCGACATTGCCGCGATGGCAACTCTCGCGAATCCGTTTCAGTGGTCCTGTGTGGTGGAAACCGAGAGCGCGGCTTACCGGTTTGAGCTCTCACTAGCGGGTAACCACCACGCTGTTTCACAGCTCGTTCGACACGAGCGAGCAGACACTGCCGATTCACCTGCCGTCGAACAAGCCTTGCAGGATGAAAGGGCGAGAATCTTTTTGGACTTTGCACGATTTCCTGTGGCTCGCGTAGTGGGAGCGGACTGCATGACCCAAACGCTCGTGCAATTAGCTGACCTACGCTACACTCAACCAGGAAGCGGGCGTGGGACCTTTTCCCTTGATGTGCCGGTCGATTGCCCGACTCAGGATACGGCCCAGGATGGTCGATCCCAATGACGTAGATGCTGTAGATGAATGACACGAAACAAATAGAGGCCCTCAAGTCGCTGGCCGATGCTGCCAAGGATCGTTCTCTGCTCGGTAAGAGAGTGTGGGTAGCGAGCGTTCGTGTTTCTCCCGGGGCTTACCTTGTCGTTTCGAGCGTGCTTACGTTTACCGCCGGTCTGCTGTTGCGTTCCGAGCAGGATGGGTGGGCGCTACTGGCGATCGTCGTGGCGTGGACGCTCCTGCCGGCGCTGGCCCTGACTGACAAGATCGTATTTGACGGCCAGTCGCTGGTCCGTCGCGGGGTCGTGCCGTTCATATTTCAGCTCATCTCAGGGCGAAGACAGCAGCTTAGCGTGGCGGAAGTTGAACGAGTGGATACGAACGCGGTTCGCACACTTCGGCGCGGCGGTAGAGTCCGCTATCGCTACCGCAGCCAGATTATTGGGAGGGGGACCGGTTTTGTTTTCGCTTCTGGTGGTCGGCGTTACCGCGAGATGGTACAACGACTCTTCCCGCTCATTCATGACGACAAGATCGATTTGAGAACGCGTGAGTTGCGAGACTATCTCTGCGACCCGAAATCCTTAAACCGCGAACTGGACTGGCTCAAACTTGCACCATCCGACGTCCTGGAGAATGCGACTGCGGAGTTTAAGCTTGGCGGAAAAAGAGAGCATGCCGAGGAACAAAGCGACGCTCACGAGATTTCCCCTGGCGATGTCGAGCGGGCGATCCTGCTAAGACAACTCGGAAACAAGCTACGCATTGCGGGCCGCCTTAGAGAAGCCGGTGAAGCTTTCCGCAGGGCACTGAATGTTCTTCCGCGGGACGGCCGGCTGATTTACGACTTCGCCCGCCTGCTCCGTTCGCAGGCAAGCGCTCGGGGAGATGCGCGTTTGCTTTCGCGCGCGCGTGCCGCTCTCCGACTGTCAGCCATGAGAGCTGATGAGGATGCCGCTTTGCTGTCACTGATTGGTGAAGGCTTTTTGGAGTGCAATGAAGCAGCGCGAGCTGAGCGCAGCTTCCAGCGAGCGATTGAGCTGGAACCGCGAACGGTTCGAGCGCGGCTCGGCCTTGCCGATGTAGCGCTGCGAAATGGCAAGCTGGCGCATGTGATCCACCGGTATCGTGACGCGGCCCACGAGGCTTCCGAAAAGGCGCTGGTCCGCTATGCCCGCCGCGAAGCGGACTATTACGTTCGTCTCAATGACGATGATGATTATCTTTCCGCGGAGCTAAGCCGCATCAATTGGCTGCAGACGTTGACTCGCGTTCGACGCCTTGCCGCCCGGGTAACAAACGCGAGCGTACTTGTGACCTTGATTGGGACTTATGCTGATCAGGCGATCGCAGGTTTCGGCTGGGCGCTCGCTTCCTCTTCTCTGGTAGCATGGCTAGCCAGTCTTCTTGCCGGCAGGTTGCTTTCCGCGCGACGCACGCCACCCCCAATCGATTAACAAAACATCAGTGGTAAAAGAAAAGGCAGAAGAGACTAAGCTTCTGCCTTTCGTTCCCGCCGTGAGTGTTCGGCGATTAAAGGGTCGCTTTCGAACGAGGTGTAGCAGGATTCTTCTCGCTCTTGCGGGCCGGTGTCTTACCTGTCGCTTCTGATTTGGTCCTGCGCGCGCTGCGTGGCGCGGCCTGATCAGTTTGCGCTTTGGAGCCGCCGTCACCGTCAGCCTTGGTCTCAAACGTGGCCGACGCTGCCTTCGCTTTCTGTTTATTAGTCGAAGCAGCAGCCTCGGTTGGCTTAGTCGCACTATCCGCCCCAGGCACTATAGTTCGGCCCTGCTGCTCGGTTCCGGATGCCACTGCAGACGTTCGGGCCGGTTCCGGATTGAGCAACGCGTCCCAGCGGTAGCGCGGATGCGTGCGCGGCCCAGCGAGCTTTTTGAAAATAAGCTCTGTCATCGCTGAGACGATCCAGTTATGGTAGAACTCGCCAACAGATGCCAATTCGGCATCCGGCGCCGGGTTCATGAAATCGATGGCGTAAGGAATATTGTCCTTGATCGCAAACTCGACCGTGTTGAGGTCATACCCAAGCGCGGTGCAAAGGGTGCGAACGTCCTTCGTCACGCGCTCCGCGAGCTTGGGAGCGAGATAGTCGGGGTCGTGAATATACTGCTCACCCGATAGATATGGCTTCCGTGGATCGTAGGCCATGATCATCACTTCCTGTTGTCCCACGCAGTAGCAGCGAACGAACTGGTCGAAGTTAATAAACTCCTGCAGCGTCATGCAGAGCGTACCCGTCGCGTCATACTCTGACCACAGCTCTTCGAGAGAATTGACCCGTGAAACGTTTTTCCAACCGCCGCCGTCAAAGGGTTTCAGAATAGCCGGCAGGCCGACGTAATCAATTATGCCCTGCCAGTCGAGAGGAAACTCCAGGTTGCGGAGACTCTCAGTGACGATTCCCGGGATGTAATCTTTCTGCGGTAGGAGCACCGTCTTCGGAACCGCCACGCCGAGCTTCTGAGCTAGTGAAAAATTGAAGAACTTGTCGTCGGCAGACCACCAGAACGGGTTATTAATGATGAGGGTGCCTTCCAGGGCCAGGCGCTTCAGCGTGGCCCGATAAAATGGAACCTCGTGGGAGATGCGGTCTACCACCAGGTCATAGCGAGGAGGTGCGTCGTGACGAATGCCGCCCAACTTCAAGAATTCGGCAATCGTTTCTCCCTTTCCTCGCTCGTTGATGGCGCCAATCAGAGCATCGGGGAACGTCTTCTCCCGGCCAACCAAAATGCCTGCTCGTTTCATAATCAAGTGTCCTTTCAATTAGGGCAAATGCGCCGTTAGGGCGCTAAGGATAACACACAGGCAAACCACCCGAACGCACCGTTAAGTAGGTTCATGCCGTGGAAAACTAGGGAAAATACGCCTCAGCAAGGGGGTTGTCAAATGAATGAAGCCCGAGGAGGCATCTGACCATCGGAAAACAAGCATCAATAAGTGGGTCAAACAGTTTAGAGCTTAGGCTTTAGGCTACAACGGACCCGGTCTCTGGAGTTCAAACGCGTTTGGCGGTGCATGTGGTAGAATCCGCTCGCTTCCGGCCGGCATTCTCCCGTTGCGCCAGCCTGAGTCGACAATCAAACCTCCCAGAAGGAGAAAGAAATTCTTGCTCCGATCATTCTTGGCCCCACCGATCTTTGGCGCGCTGTTGCTTACGGGCATCTGGTCAGCGTTCACCGGGAGCCCGACAGTTGTCACCCAGAACAATCAGAACAACCAAAGTAATACCGCCGCCAATAACCAGAATACTCAGAAGAGCAAAAAGAAAGAGAAAATCGACCAGAATCAGCTGACCGCGGAACAGGTTGCCGAGTTAACGGTGCTGGTCTATGGCTCGCGTCCGGTACTCGCGCAGATACGACGCAACGGCGTGGAACGTGGTCGCATCACCCGTTTCCTGACCGATGGAAAGACCGAAGAAGCCACCTATGAACGCCGCTTCATTAGAGGAGAGAGCGAGGACAAGGACAAGATAAGGCTTGATCAGAAAATGCCCACGATGGAGTACTCGCTGATCTTCGGCGAAGGACGTCTGTGGGGTGTCATCAACGGCGCCGCTTTCACTCCCCGGCAAGATGCGGCGGATGCCTTCCTATCGCAGCATCGCCACAGCATTGAGAGCTTGCTCCGCTACAAAGAGAACGGAGCCACGATTAACCTGGTGGGTAAGGACAGACAGAAGGGCCTCGACCTCTACGTCCTGGACCTTACCGACAAAGATAAGCGCACGACCCGCTACTACATAAGCGCGAGGACATTCCGGGTTTTATGGCTCGAGTATGAAGAGCCAAACCTCGGTGCTGCACCGCTGAAATATTCAAAGAGGTTTTCCGATTACCGCAGCGCTCAAAGCACTCTTGTGCCTTATCGCACTCTGCTGTTGGAAGACGGTAAGCAAACGCAGGAGACACGAATTCTCACAGTCACATTTGGCGTCAAAGTTGATGATACGCTCTTCAAGAATCCGCAAGCTTAGCGGGCCACTCTGGTACTGGTGCAGCTTGGCACAACCAACTGCGTGCTAGTCAACTACAGAACCGAGGAGCGGTAGCGACCGGGTCGCGTCTCGCTAGAGTCAAGCAACAAAAATCAGAGTTCCACGAGTGTGAGTGTCGCCTCCCCCTACCCGGTCGCTACCGCTCCTCGGTTCTGTGGTTGAGCGTTATGACGCATCCTAACCAAACTGCACGGTCACGGGGAGTATCGTTTTCTTTGGGAACCTCCGGCAGTTTCAAGCGTGTATAACCTGCGGGCGGTCGTTCGTAAGGGTTATAATCGGCATTCGGAGGCCGCTCATCGTGGTGCTTGTCAGAATAGGGAGGACCCTGGTTTTAACAGAGACCATACCACCCGGTCGCTACCGCTCGCGGTTCTGAAAGAGCAGAGAGCCTACCCACCCCTGATGGAGACACTGAGTTCCATTGACGAGCTAAGTTTCCCTGTGGCTTTGCGGCAGGAGGTGATTCCTGATTCGACCTCGGATCACGCGTTGCTGGAAGCGACGCGTACGGGCGATGAAGATGCTTTTGCCGAGTTGGTTAGCCGTTATCGTAATCAAATTACGAGCTACATTTACCGGATGACGAATGACTACGATGGCGCCGTGGATCTTGCTCAGGAAACCTTTGTCAGGCTTTATCGAGCAGTAGATCGCTATCAGAGCAGTTATGCGTTTTCGACCTACATTTACCGGATTGCAACGAACCTGGCGATCAGTGAGCTGCGCAAACGAAAGCGCCGTCGTCTGGTCTCGCTGACCGGGTTTTTTCAGAGTCACGATGGGAGCGAGAATTGTGAGCTCGATCCGGTTGACGAGCGGCCGCTGCAAGATACGGAACTCGTTGCTACGGAGAGGCGCATCGCGGTGCAGCGAGCGATCAGTACGTTGCCCGAGAAGTACAGGGCCCCCTTGATCTTGCGAGACGTGGAAGGCAGGAGTTATGAAGAGATCTCGCGCATTTTGCAGACCTCCGAGGGAACGGTGAAATCTCGGATTAGCCGAGCGCGCAACTTTTTGCGCGAAAAGATGAGAGCTTATCTCTGAAATGGGAGTGTTATGAGAGTAACCAATTGCAAGACTGTTTGTCGCGAAATTGAAGAAGCAGACCATGGGCAGAACCTGACTGCGTCGGCGATGGAACACCTGGGAAGCTGCGGGCAATGTCAGAGGTTTTACGATGAGCGCCGGAAACTACGGCAGCTGGTTGCCAGCCTGGAGACCGTGGCAGCCCCGCCCGATTTTGATTTACGTGTTCGTTCTCGCCTTGCCAATGAGAGAGTTGGCGCGCGCGCAGGGTTCTTGTTTACCAATTTCACTTTCGGGTTTCCGTCAATTGCGTTGGCGACGCTGGTCCTGATGATTGGTGGAGTCTTCGCGTTCAGAGTCTGGAATGCTCCGACCGCTAACATGATCGCTGTGCAGACCGAGACACCTGAAGCGAGCGCCCCGCCCCAACGCGAACAACCGCCGTCAACTGAGTCGGCGGTGAGTTCGAACCCTGACAATCGAGTGTTGGCTACGGCAAAGGTTGATGCCGGCGAAGCAATCCGGCGAGATCGACAACTAAAGAAGAGAAGTCCGTTGAGGAGCGCGGTCGCATCGTTGAGGAACGGCAGACGTCTGGCCACCAGAGATTTCAGCACCACGGCAGCGCCGGTGGTTAAGAAAGAAGAGGCGGTGGCGAGTCTGGAAACATTCCCGATCTTCTCGATTGAGGCTTCATCCCAGCCGCTGAGACTTTCGCTTGATTATTCCAGCGGAGTCTCGCGCACGATTTCCGTGCCGACGCTGAGTTTTGGATCGGAGCGGGCGCTCACAGGCGGCAGTTCTTCTTTGGTTAAGAACTGGCCGAAAGGCGCATGGTAGTTGACGTGGGGCTCGGGGCAGTAGCCCGACTGTTAAGGAGGGCTCCGACGGGGGAAACGAAATCGTTGGTTGACGTGCGGCTCGGGGCAGTAGCCCGACTGTTAAGGAGGGCTCCGACGGGGGAAACGAAATCGTTGGTTGACGTGCGGCTCGGGG
>CAZVHN010000722.1:0-4650 GCA_964626895.1 uncultured Chloracidobacterium sp.
AACGCCACAAACTTGCCGCGGCGGTTGTTCTGATAGCAGTGCTGACTACGGCAATCGCCATCGTTTCGCGAAACTATTTACGCCGGCCGACAATCGTAAAAACGCAGATTGAATCAATCGCCGTGCTGCCGGTCAGATCGCTCAACCCGGAAGCCAATGACCAATATTTGGGATTAGGGATTGCTGATTCCATCATCGCCAAAATGAGTCAGATTGGCGAGCTGACCGTGCGCCCGACCAGCGCGGTACGCAAGTATGCGAATCAGGAGGTTGATGCGTTGCAGGCGGCCCGTGAACTAAAGGTGGATGCGGTCCTCGACAGCACGTTCTTGCATGTGGGCGACCAGTTGCGGGTGAGCGTGAATCTGCTCCGAGTCGAGGACGGCGCGTCGTTGTGGGCCGAGAGGTTTGATGAGCGCTTCACCGACATCTTCGCGATTCAGGACCAAGTGTCTCAGCAAGTAGCTCAGCGTCTGCGGCTCAAGCTCAACCCGGCGGAGCAGGCGCGGCTCACCAAACGCTACACCTCGAATCCGGAAGCCTACAACTATTACGCGAAGGCCATGTATCACTTCGGGAATATCGGTCCTGAGCTTAGAACTCGGCCAGAGTCCGACCTGGCGGTTGATCTCTTTAAGAAAGCGATTGAGCTGGATCCTGAATATGCGCTGGCTCACGCTCATCTGGGATACGCTTTTACCAAGATAGCTGTGTTTCAGGAAGATAATCCCGCTCTGGTCGAACAGGCCAAACAGGAGCTGGCGATTGCAGAAGGGCTCGATCCGCAACTGGCTGAGGTTCACGTGGCCCGTTATTTCATTGAGTTTAGCCAGTACGAAGGTTGGCAGGTCGAAACCGCGCTTCGCGAGTTGCATTTGGCACAAGAGCTTGATCCCAATGTGGGCCACGCAGAACTAGCAGACGTCTACCGCCACATCGGCCTTGAAAAGCAGGCAGTCGAAGAGTTTGAGAACGCGCTGAAGGTAGACCCGAATAACGACCAGATCAAAGAATACTATGTCACGCACTATTCGGAATCGGCCAGACCCGATGAAGGGTTAGAGGCGAGTCAAAGATTCAATCGCGGCCCCGACTTCAGACATTACCTGGAAAAGAGAATGGTGAAGGAGGCCGCACCGCTGGTTGAGCAGGAGTATCAAAAGGATCCTAGCTCTCCATGGATGTTTGGAAATCAGATATTGTTACTGGCTTTGCAGGGGAAACACCGGGAGGCTCAAGCGGCGGTCCCTTCGATTCTGAAAATGGAGCGAAGATACCGTGGATACCATCACGGCACTTACAACATCGCCCGCATCTACGCACTGGGGGGCAAGAGCGAAGAAGCCCTACGGTGGCTGCGCGTGACGGTCAAAGAAGGCTTCCCCTGCTACCCGCTATTTGCGCGCGACTCGTTCCTGGACCCGATTCGCAAAGACCCGGCTTTCATTCAGTTCATGGCGGAGATGAAGACGCGCTGGGAAGGCTACCAGCGCGAGTTCGGATGAGGGTCATGAGACGATGATTTCCGGGACGATCTCCCCATCACCAAATTCTCAAAGACTCGGCGCAGGCGATGGGCGAAGTCTACCGGGCGCGTGGCCGCGGCGTGAGATCGGCGGAGGTAAAGCAAAGTGACGCCTGAACGCTGGCAGCAGGTCAAGGAGCTGTTTCGCTCCTCGCTGGAGCAAAGGGTCGAGGAGCGCACCGCGTTCCTTGAGCGAGCCTGTGACGGCGATGACGGCTTGCGGCGTGAGGTCGAGTCATTACTTACCTCTTTCCAGGAGTCCGACAGCATCATTGAGACACCTGTGGCTGAGGCGGCGGCTGACCTGTTCAGTGGGGATCAGGCAGAGTCCCTGGTCGGGAAGCGACTCGGCCACTACGAGATCGTCTCCCTGCTCGGCGAGGGCGGGATGGGGACGGTTTACCTGGCGCGGGACACAAAGTTGGGGCGCAAGGTGGCTTTGAAGCTGCTGCCGACGTACTTTACAAAAGATGCAGACCGCCTGAACCGTTTCGAGCAGGAAGCGTGCGCCGCCTCCGCTTTGAATCATCCGAACATTCTCACGATTTAGGAGATAGGCGAGACTTCGGGGACGCACTACATCGCCACCGAGTTCATCGAGGGCGAGACGCTGCGCGCGTCACTGGTGGGCGCGCCACTGAAGAGTGGTGAAGCGCTCGCCATCGCAGCACAGGTGGCCAGTGCTCTGGCCGCGGCCCACGAAGCGGGGATTATCCACCGCGACATCAAGCCGGAGAACGTTATGGTGCGCCGTGATGCACTGGTCAAAGTCCTGGACTTCGGGATCGCCAAGCTGACCGGGCCACAACCCGCGGACGCGGAGGCGACGACGCGAGCGCTAATCAAGACGAGTGCAGGGGTGGTGATGGGGACAGTGCCGTACATGAGCCCGGAGCAAGCGCTCGGACGCGACGTGGATCACCGTTCAGACCTTTTCAGCTTGGGCGTGATCTTCTATGAGATGGCGACGGGGCAGTCGCCATTCGCCGGGGCCAATTCGATCGAGACGTTGGACCGGATTCTGCACGCGCAGCCGGAAGCCATCAGCCGATTGAATCACGAAGCACCGGCGGAGCTTGAGCGGATCGTCGGCAAGTGCCTGGAGAAGGACCGCGAGCGGCGCTACAGTTCGGCGCGGGAACTACTGGTTGACCTCGCGAATCTCAAGCGAGATCTTGAGGTTGGTGCATCCGTTACGGTAGCTAAGAGCCAACAGCGGCGGCCAGGGCTCCTCACGTCTCGACGTTGGCTCGCCATCTCGGCGCTAGTGATGTTGTTAGTGGCGGCGCTTAGCTACCGGTTACTGTTCCGAGAAGCGCCAGCCGCGGTCTTCCCTGAGATCAAGTCGCTAGCCGTGCTGCCGCTTGAAAATCTGTCGGGCGATCCAGCGCAGGAGTACTTCGCCGACGGGATGACCGAGGCGTTGATCAGCAATCTGGGACAGATTCGTGCGCTCAGCAGGGTGATCTCGCGAACTTCGGTGATGCGCTACAAAGGAAGCCGCAAGTCGCTCCAGGAAATCGCGCGAGAACTGAACGTGGATGCAGTGATCGAAGGAACGGTGCACCGGTCAGGCGGGCGCGTGCGAGTCACCGCGAGGTTAATTCCGGCGGCGACCGACTCGCCTTTGTGGGCGCGCGATTACGAACGAGATCTGAGCGACGTCCTGAAGCTGCAAAGCGAAGTGGCGCGCGCGGTCGCGGATGAAATCCGCATTCAGGTCACCCCGGAGGAACGGGCGCGGCTGGCTGCTGCGCGCAACATCAATCCCCAGGCTCACGAGGCGTACCTGCTTGGCCGTCTCCATCTCCGTACCAACGAGGAAGATTTGCGCCAAGCTATCGAACACTTCCAGCGTGCGATTCAACTGGCGCCCGAATACGCCGCCGCTTACGCCGGGCTGTCCCGTGCGTGGGATCTGCGAGGACTCTGGGGAATGAAAAACCGCAAAGAAGTGATGCCGTTTGCGCGCGACGCCGCATTGAAGGCGCTGACGCTGGATAGTCAACTCGCCGAAGCGCATGTCGCGCAGGGCCACGTCAAATTCTATGATTGGGACTGGACGGGTGCGGAGCAGGAATTCACCCGCGCCTTGGAGCTGGATCCGAATAGCGCGAGGTCGCATCAAGAGTATGCCGACCTGCTGATGCAGTTGGAACGCCGCGATGAGGCAATCAGAGAAATTGAACGCGCCGAACAACTGGACCCGCTTTCGTCATATATTCAATCGCGCTATGCCCGCGTACTATACCGCGCCCGGAAGTACGAAGAGGCGTTGCCGCACGTGCAACGGGCGTTCGAGCTGGACCCCAATCCCGGGAACACCATGCCGCATTGGATACTCGCAGAGCTCTACATAGAGATGGGCAGATACGATGAGGCTATCGCCAGCCTCAAAAAGTATCAGTCGCAAAGCGGGCGCAGCCCCAGCGGGGTGGGGAGTTACGCCGGGGTGGCGCGCGCCTACGCGCTCATGGGGAAGCGGAACGAAGCGCGGCGGATGATGGAAGAGTTGAAGGCCACGACCGACCCGGCCAGTTTCGCGAATGTTACCGTCGCACACGCTTACGCCGCGCTCGGTGACAAGGATGAAGCCTTCAAAGTGCTTTTCCGCCTGGTCGAAGAGCATAATAACTTGGCTACCACTATCAAGGCAGACCCCCCGCTCGACAGCCTGCATTCCGACCCGCGTTGGAAAGAGTTGCTCCGGCGCATGAATTTGCCGACGGATTAATCCGGCATTGAATGGAGAGCCGCGATGATCTCACGGCGATTTTGAAATCTGGGACTCGGTTTGGGAAAGTGCCAGCGAAGTGTTGGGGCAGGGTGACGAATACTCGCGCCGAGCGGTAATTCTTCTTAGTGACGGCGATGATACGAGCAGCATTATCAAGCGCCAGGATGCGATTGACGCGGCGGTGAAGAACAACGTCGCTGTTTACAGTATTGGTATCGGAGATCCGGAGCTATACAAAGTCGAGCACGATTCCCTGCGGAAGATCTCTGATCGCACAGGCGGCCGCGCTTTTTTCCCACGCGATGAAATTGAGCTTGGGTCCGTGTTCGCGCAAATCCAGGAGGAGCTGCGCTCACAATACGTTATCGCTTACTCACCGCAGAACAAA
>CAZVHN010000723.1:0-15463 GCA_964626895.1 uncultured Chloracidobacterium sp.
GCGTTTCTTCAACGCTTTGCGTAGCGCTTCGTAGAAGGGCGCGGCGTGGTTCTTGTTTTCTTTCTCTGCGGCAGTGCGGACCATCATGTTGAGACTAGTTCCTATTTCTACGTGTGAAGCGTTCCGGGATTTTGCCGAAGCCGGCAACAGCGAACCACAAAGTGGTGAAACCATCAAGAAAGCCAACAAACTAAAACAGACCCTGAAGTGGCTAAATGGACCCTTCCCCTTTGAAGCTCTCCACGCGCAATCCCGGCAGCCACGCTTTCGCGAAAACAACAGTACACCTCTGTTCTCTAATGTCCTCGCCAATTCGCATCATAGTTGGGTCCAATTGAGCAGGTCAACAAACGAGCGCTGCAGTGCCAGATATTGGATGAAAATGAGGTGTGGATTGGAAGGCCTCTCAGTTAATACCAGGAGATTCGGCTTGCGCTATACTGGCCCAGTCCTTCCATGGCCAAAGAGGCGTAATGAACCAGAGAGACCGCATCAGGGAGATCCTTGCAACCTACCAGAAGCACGGGTGGCAGCTACGACGCCTGCTGCTGGTCCCCGAAACACGCGCCGAAGTAGTCAATAAGGACGACCTCACCTTTGAAGAGGCGAGAGTCGATGATGCGAATGTAGACGCGCTGTGGTTTTCCCGTCCCTCATCTGGTAAACGGGAAGCTTGGGAATTGCGGCTGATAGCCGAAACCCCTTATGCGTTGTTTGAGACTTTTGAAGCTGACGAGCCGGAAGAGGCTCACGAAGAAGTGCGCCAGGAAATGGAAGCAAGGATGAGCGAGTTTACAGCCAGGAAGCACCCATGAGCGGACTACTGCTTACCCATCTTCACTGGTATCTCGAGTTTCTCTGCGCCGCGCATCAACACAACGTTTACAGTGGTATAAGGTAGCGCGCGTATCACGCGAGAACCAAGTTCTTCAGGAGTGCGGATGGGCGCTCCATCAAACTCAATAATGATGTCGCCTTCTTTTACTCCGGCGAGATCGGCAGGGCGGTTCGAGGTAATATCATTCACCTTCACACCGGAAATCTTTGTGCCGGGGATGGGGACACGCTCGGTCTCGTCATCGTCGAAACCAAATAGACCGCGGCCTTCAGGTCGATTCCGAAAGTCCCTTACCAGTCGATCAAAATCTTCTTTGGAGACTGTGGTCAGCGTCGTGGTTTTCGGCTCACCATCTCGGATGTAAATCACCTCGACAGGTTTTCCGATGGGAGTGCGCTGCACTAAGGAGGTCATCTCATCTTCATCATGAACGATATGACCGTCGAAGCTGGTGATTACGTCTCCGCCGACGAGTCCAGCTTTGTCTGCCGGGCCTCCGGGAGGCTCGACGTTGTCGAAGGTGACCCCGCCTTCGCCAGTTTCGAAAGAACTAACACCGACATAAGCACGCGGAGCGGGAGGCGCTGAAGACGTGGGATCGATGGTTCTACGTATCGGGGTCACCACCGCCGTGAAGGCAGCGGCCGCGATGAAAAAGATCAACAATCCGATAAACATCCATGTCATCCCGCTCATCTTCCTGGCTCGTTTAGCCATTTGACGTCCAGCCCCCGGGATCATCGGCCCACCTGATATGCCGTACGCGGTGGCAAAGGGTTGTTGCGAGGAGGCGGCACTCTTGTCTGCCAGATTCACTGGCCGGCCATTCTCGAAACGAACTGTCTCGGTATATTCGGCCGAACCTTCACCCAACCGAAAACCGCAGTTGCGACAAAAACGCAGGTCGCGCGGCATTGGGGTGCGGCAGTTTGAGCAGACCGTGATGCTCGAATCTGTCTCTGATTGAATTGGCATTCCGTGATTCTGGGACATGAGAACGTCTACCAATCTTAGATCTGGATGTTAAAGAAAGGCCTCCAGAGCCTATACGCCAAATGGAGCTTTCCGGTTGCATCGAGGCCTGGGCACATTGTAGGTCTTATAGTAATCGAGACTCAATCTTCATAGGATTCCCCTACTTAATAAGCTTTTATATGAATCAAGCGGCTGGTGAGTAGCCTGCCAGGGCCTGCTGATAGACATCAGCGCGCCTTAGGTGCAGAATCCTGAAATCTTTGGGCGAGTTCACGTGCCCAATCGCGATGAACTCCGGAGGAAATTAACTACTGTGGAAATCACAAAAGCTCTAGCGGCACTCCAGCCGCTTTACGGCAAGGACAATGTCGAAATTGTAACGCGCGACGGCCGGCGGGTGCGCGGCACAGTTCGGAGCATGAAAACCACCCAGGCTCTAACCACTCCGAGCGTCAAAATTGAATGTGCCAATGGCGAGATCGTCAAGATCCCATTTCCCTCAATCGCCGAAATTAAGGACTACAACTAGCTTGCACCCAGGGGCCGCGGGCGATGTTTCTGCCCGACCCCGTTCATTGATTCGAGTCTCGCGTTTCTCTTCCGCATCGCGTATAGTACGCCGTTTTAGAATTTCGAAGCATCCGGAAGTTTGGGAGACATCATCGGCCTTGTCATTAATAATTGAAGATTTCGGAGGGCGCGTGGCCACCGTTTGGTCGGAACTCCGTCCCGCTACGCGAGGCCTGGTTGAACGAGCGCTACAGGCCTCTAGTGCATCTTCGTCCCAGGTGCGTAACGTCCCCTACGACCCTCGCGCGGATCTGGAATTGAGCCGCCTGCTGACGGCGCTTGATGATCGGGCTTTGGAGCCGGGCGCGTCTTTGAACAGCGAAAAGGGAGATCAACTCAAGCACGTCGCTGACACTTGCGCTACGGTCTTACAGGAGAAGACGCAGTCGGCCGAAGTTTTTGCCCAGCTCGTGCGCCGGGCCGACCAGCAGCGCGACTACCGGCGCATTGATGTCCTGGCAGATGCGCTGACCTCCCGCTTTGCCCCCAGTGAGATCTGCGAGTTGGTCCGCTCGGAAGATGTTGTGGTGCGGGCCCTGGCCAATGAGGCATTGGCCCAGTTTCCCACATCGGTGCTGGTAGGTTTATTGAGTGATCCGGTTGATTCGGAGATCGCTCGTGATGCCCTGCGTCGCCAGGCTATGGAGTACGGATCCGAAGAAGCCCGCCGGATAATCAACGCTCTCGATCAGGTTGATGAACTCTAACCAGGTTGACGAACTCTAACCCGATTCTGTGATACAAGTTCGCACTTCCTGTTTTGAGTAAAGTTTGACAGAAACAACGATCCACGAAATTACACGAACTGACACGAATTGCTCTTGGTGTCTTTTCGTGGTATTTCGTGGATCGTTTCCCTTTGGTTGCGGCTGACAACCGCGATGTGAAATCCGCGTAATCTGCGGATATTACCGGTAAGCAGTCTGCGTTTCGCCAATCTCATTCAAACGCTGCACAACTTGCTTGATAAGCCACTCTGGAGTGGAGGCGCCGGCAGTGACCCCAACGCGGGCCACACCCTGAAGATCGCCAGGATTGATCTCAGAGGGTGTTTCAATCAAGTAGCTTTTCTCACATTGCTCTTGACAGACGGCCAGCAGCTTGACGCTGTTAGATGAATGTCGGCCGCCGATGACATAAAACGCGTCGACCTCTCCGGCCAATGCTCGCGCCGCATCCTGCCGGTCCCGCGTAGCTGAGCAGATCGTGTTAACCACTTGAGGCTCAGCGTCGGCCTTTTGGCGTACAGCTTCGGCAACTTCGAGAAAGGTCTTCAGTTTGATTGTGGTCTGCGAAACCACGAGAGGTGAGCGGAGAGTTGGCAGTGAGGCCACCTCGCTGGCGTCACGCACAACGTAGGTATTGTTGGGCGCGTAGCCGACTACGCCGATCATTTCGGGATGATCGGGATTACCAGCAACGACAACATCGCGTCCCTTTTCAGCTGCCCGTTCGGCGAGATGCTGCACTCTGGTAACGAACGGGCAAGTGGCATCGATCACTTGAGCGGCACGCTGTTCCAGATCTCGCTGAACCTGGGGCGTCACACCGTGTGCACGAATCACAGCAATAGTGTCGCCATCAGCTTCCTCAGGAGAATCGATGGTCGACACGCCCTTTTGGCCCAGGCGCTCCATCTCCTGGGCATTGTGAATTAAGGGTCCCAGCGAACGGATGGGGCGCACGCCTTCCGTCACCGCCTCTTCGACCATCTCCACGGCGCGCTCGACGCCAAAGCAGAATCCGTATTCGTCAGCCAGCAAGACTTCCATAATGTCCTTCGATCCTCGAAAGATTAGTTTACAGGCTCGCCGGCCTGTTCGGATCGCTCGCGATTGCAGGCGCGTTTCCATTCCTCCCGCAGACGATCCCCACCCGCGACGCGTGCGTCAACCCACTCGATGTCTTTCTCGATTAGAGAGCTGACGTTGCTCAAGAATTTCTTCTTAAGATCCCCAAGCTCATGCGCCACGTTCGACGGCAAGATGGCATAAGAAGCGTCGCCGAGATAACGCAGCGCGTCATACACCGCGTTACAGGCGTTATCAACAGATTCCCTGGGTTCCGACATGGTTAAAGCCTCCTTACGAAAACCTTTACCGCGACTTACGGCAAAGTCATTCTAGCACCACAGCTTTACGACCGCACGGCCTCGGCCGTTCCGAGCAATCCTGGTAAAACCCGAAACCGGGACGCGGCTTAGCCACAAGAGGCCCGCCGTCAGTCTGCGCCGATTGTGAGCGCAATAATTGGCCACATTTGTTCGGTCCAGAACTCATACCCCTTGTCTGAGGGGTGAAAACCGTCCTCGGAGAAAAACTCGGGATGCAAGGGGAGCTGTTTGTGGGTAATGGTGTAGACGTCAAACACGCTGACTTCGTGGCGCGAGGCGATTTCTTCGAGTTCTTGGTTGAAGGCAACGATTTGCTGATGGTATTCGGTTCGAATGGCTTGCGGGATTCGGGGCGCGCTCGAAATATCCGGAATGTTCGTAATCACAATTGCGGCTTTAGTATCGCCCCTAAGCCGGCTGAGAATCTCTTCGTAGTTTTTCGAAAATTGTTCAAGGGTCACGCCATGGCCGATGTCGTTGATGCCGATGCCCAGAGTGACAAGCTGCGGATCTGCGCGCACACCGCGATCCAATTGACCACGCAACAGATCCGAGGTCGTTGCCCCGCTAACACAAAGACTGGTCAATGCTGAACCCGGTCTGTGGGCGACTATGCGCTTGAATAGGCGGGCTACGTATCCACCATCTCTTGCGCCTACACCAGCTCCGGTCGAGTCTCCCAAAGCCACGTACCTGATTGGTCCCGTCATAGAATCGCTCAACCTGTTGCGTGAAATGTGCGTGAGTCTTGGCGCGGGGGCGCCGTTCTGTCTGGGTTGTTCACCGGAGTTACATCCAGCCATCAAAACCGCCAGAGCCAGCGTGCTTCCCGCAAGGATTGCAACTCGAATCGTGTGCATAGTTCAAACTTGGTTCTCAAATGCAGAGCTACCGAAGTTCTTATTTTATTGTCCGCAGCATAACGTTGGACTACTAGCTTTCAAAGTGCTGGTCTGCGATGAAGTGCTGAATAGACAATTCGCGCGCCGACAATGCTCCACTACTGAACCGCGAGCGGTAGCGACCGGATCCTAGACTCAATTCGTCTTAATCGCGGTTTTAGTGGGCGTTTAGTGCTTGGATCCGGTCGCTACCGCTCGCGGTTCTGTGAGGGAACACGACCTGCGCGCGAATATTTTCGGTTTGGTATTGCTGGTTTCGGGTTGAAAAACTACTCGATCGAACCGCTCAGACTTGCCCGGCTCTCCTTTACGAGCGTTCCAACAGCGAGCTTTGTGACCTCTGTTGGCATTACCGAATGAAAGGTCTTCCCATAATTGGCGACAATCTTGCGCACGTAATTTTGAGTCTCATTATAGGGAGGCACGCCGTTGTATTTGTCGACCGCCCCTTCGCCCGCGTTGTAGCCAGCGAGTGCCAGCTTGACGTCGCCGTTGAACCGCTTCAACAGCCAACTCAAGTATTTCGTCCCGGCTTCGACATTAGAGACCATGTCGTGTGGGTCAGTGCACCCAAACCTGCGCGCGGTCGCCGGCATAAGTTGCATGAGGCCCCGGGCCCCAGCATAAGAAAGTGCGTTGGGTTTGTACTTCGACTCCTGCCAAATCACCGCATGGATGAAACGGGGGTCGATACCATGACGCCCACCTGCTCGAAAGATAATCCGGTCCAAGCCAGGATCACCCGAAGTCGGGAGATCCCGCGGTATCATCTCTTCTACCTGAGTTGTTGCACTTACAGATGGCGCGAATACGTGACTGAAAAATATACCGGTGAAATTCGGAAGAAGAAACAGAACCATAATGGCAAAAGGGGCGAACTTGGCAGAGCGCAAGTGGGGGATACTTCGGGTCAATTTCATTTAATAAGTTCTCCATGTGAGCGATGGCCAACGGCCATCTCAAATTTCGTCCTAACCTTGCTGCGCATGGTGGAACCGATTTACAAAGAGCTTGTAATCGAAACCGAGGCTCAGATGGAGACATGATGGCGTTGGTTGCTTTTTGAGGACAATGTTATCAGGCTAAGTCCTTAACGGACTGTGACTTAGCTTGTATTCAAACAGGCCGCCATTAAGCCTCAAGTTTGCGATACTTTTGCCTGAGATCGTTCATCTTGAAGGGTTAATTCTCATATTCGAGCAGTGGTTGAGGAGTGATTGTTACGAAAGTTCTTGCAGATTGATTGCTGCGTCTAATTGATGTCCGGTTAGGTGACAGATCAGAAGACCACTGTGGTTCTTACGCTCGACGAGTTGGAACGATTGAAGGGAATCATCCTGGAGGCGAAAGCACGTCTCGATGAGATCAAATGACAATGACAAAGACAAAGAGCGGGGTCCCCAGCGGGGTCCCAGCGGGGCAGCCCCGCTGGGGTGCCAGTCCCACCTTCCCGACCTTTGAGACCTTCCGAGTCGAGTATTTGCGCCTCCATTGAAAGCCTTTCAGCAGCGCATGGCATGTGTTGATAATGAAGCTCGAGGTTAGGAAGATGGGCTTGCCCCCGCTCTTGGTTACGGTCTCACTCAGCAGCGCTGACGCTACCTGATCGGTTCTCGCAAAACTGCCTCCGCCGCCACTGCGGCGATTCGTGCGGCTTCGGGGTGGGCTTTTCTTAGCCCCGCAATTTGCAGGAGCGCCTCACCGGCGCGGGAAAGCATGCGAAAGAGATCGCCTTCTTCAGCTCGCGTTTCCCGTACTAGCATGCTCCAGTCAGCGCCTTTGGCCCAGCGGGCGGCAGCTCCGGCTGCAGAAAAGTTAAGTTCGGGCGCCGGTTCAATTCCGTGCTTCCACTCTTCAGATGACACGCGGAAACCAGTATCTTCAAACTGTGCCAGACTGCTCACAAGTGGGTCGTCCAATTCAATCTCACCGTAGTCACGGTCTTCGTCAGCACTGAGGGCCGCCATCACAGCGGCCATCCGCGCCGGATCGAGAATTTTGAAGAGCCCGCTCTCCAGAGCTTCCCCGACAATCAGCGGGCGATCGATGTGAAGATCAGCCAACCAACGTCCGCGTTCGGTAACTCGCTCAGCTTTAAAATCCAGGTAGCCAAACGACGCCAGCACTTTCGCCCGCTGCTCGAAGGGCTGCCATACTTGCTCACGCAGTGTCTCCTGGCGTCGCCTGGATCGCTGTATAGCTTCCGCCTCGTCCATCACCTCCCACAGAGCCCGGGTACACTTCATCTTCTGCTCTGAGCTCAAATTCGAGGGCAAGATTGATTCAATCGTTCCTTCGATCAAACCAAGCGCGTCGGATTCTTCATCCCGAACATCGCGCAGACGAGGCTCGGCCAGCACCAGCTCTTTGCCCCGGGCATGGATCTCCTCAAAAGCTTTTTCAATCGCCTCGTCACGCACAGGATAAATGGGCGAGTAAACTCTACCAATGCGTTGCAGCGGAAAACTTGCGCTACGACCGTCTTCGCGAATGCCGACGATGTTGCCATCGCGACGCTGGGTAACCAAAACCAGGCGCTTTCCGCTTCGGCCAATGCCGACAACACGGCCAGGTTGCACCGACTCATCTAGCCAGCGAAGCAGTACTTCTGTCCTCGTCTGTGGCTTCGCCTCCTGGAGTCTGGTGCGGGCACTGACCAGGCGCTCAAGACCAAGCGCTGTTGAAAGCGGAATCTGGCAGGCTGCTTGTTCAAACTTTGTTTTGATCCTGGCTTCGTTTTCAGCGCGCTCCTGTTCCAATTGCGTCGTCTGCCTGGCAACATCGCGATGAGCAAAACTCTTTTCCGCAATCTCCTGCACCTGGGCAAAGTTTCCGTACGCGTCGAGCAGATTGAGCAATGTCGAATATGTGGCCCGAAACTGACTGACCAGAGGATCTGGTCGGGCTTGGAGTAACTCCGCGATCTTTTGCGGGTCCTGGTGCAACCCGGGTGCGGCTACGATAAACCCGACTTTGTCACGCCCACGTCTGCCGGCGCGGCCCGTCATCTGCTGAAGTTCAGAAGCAGTTAATTGTCTCCAGCCGCTTCCGGTGCGCGCGTCAGCACCCGTGAGCACTACCGTGCGCGCGGGAAAATCGACACCTGCAGCGACAGTAGCCGTGGCAAAGATCGCATCCAGAAGTCCGGCGCCCATCAGTTGTTCGATTGCGAGTTTCCAGGCAGGAATGTGTCCCGCATGATGCGACGCTACTCCGCCTCTAATGATTGTGTCCCAGTGACGATGACCGCGAACTTCCGCGTGCTCTTCGATGAAGTCTTGCATGAAATCGCCGCGGGCTTCGCGACGGCCCACCTTGGGGTCGCGTCTCATGAAGGCAGCCTCGGCGGCCGCTTGATCACAGCGCCGCCGGGTCGGTAGAAAAACAATGGCCGGGAGCAAATTGTAAGTTCCCAACGCTGTGAGGAGTGTGGCCGGCGGCATCTCTGGCATGTTGAGCTTCATAATGAACGTTTCCTGGCTTAGAACCTTCTTCGATGAACCAGTGAGGGTGTGCGCCGCTCCTCGCGAGCACGGTCCCCCATGGCCACGATTTCCGGATTGAGACGCCCGGTGTCGTTCAGCAGAGGAAGTAAACGTTGGTCTGGAAGCAGCAAAGCCGCTTTCAATGGAACAGGCCGGTCGCCTGGTCGCGTCACCACTCCGCAGCGCACTCCACGCACTTCTTCAATCCATCGGGCAAACTCATCGGCATTGCCAATCGTGGCTGAAAGCAACAGCAGGCGAATGCGCGGCGGAGACAGAATGATCGCCTCCTCCCAGACGTGCCCTCGATCTTCGTCAGCCAGATAATGTGCTTCGTCCAGAACCACCAGATCAGCGCGCACATCGTGACCTGAGCGTAGCGAGTCGAACAGTTGATTGCGGTAGATTTCGGTGGTGCCCACGATCAGAGGCGCGTCGGGATTCTCTTTGCGATCCCCGGTGAGTATGCCGACTCGTTCAGCCCCGAATTCGGCACTGAATTCCTGATACTTGGAATTTGTGAGCGCCTTAAGTGGAGACGTGTACCAGGCGCGTTTGCCCGCCTCGATCAGACGGCGAATCTCTTCACGCGCAATCCAGGTTTTACCGCTGCCCGTCGGCGCGGTGACCAAAACATCTGCGAACTCAAGAGCTGCCAGGGCCTCGAGCTGAAAGGGATCCGGCTCGAACGGCGCTGCCGGAGGTGTGCCGATTCCTTCGAGTAGTTTTTGCACTTCACGCGTCTGAGCAAACACACGCGGCGGCGCCTTGTTCGAAGTATCCGCCGCATGTTGGAAGCGCTTTGTGTCAGTTCGCCTGCCGGTCTTGCGCTCGCCTCTTCTTCCTTTATCGTTTGTGCCTTCGTCGCGCCCACGTCTCATCGGATTATTCCACCCTGGGGATTATTCTACCCTAGTGAGATTGAGATGTCGGATGGAACCGGTCAATACCAGTGGGTGGGTTCTGAGTAGCCACTCACGCAGGCCGCGGCCCATGAGGTCAGTACCACCACGCGGTAGCGGGTGGGTCCTCGTTAGCTATGCAATCATTAAAGTCTGAGGAGGGTACTGACCTAGTGAGACCGCCGCGTGAGTGATAAGTAGCTAGGACTTACCCGCTGCCGCGAGATGGTACTGGACCCCACGTCCGACATTTCACTCTTGGGGACAGCAAACTCCGGCCCGTTTTGAGAGGCACTCGGCAAAGTGCTAACGTATATCTATCGTTTTTGTGCTTCGCAACCCGACCGGGTCCTACTCGCGTCTAATGCGGGAACCCGAATGGTTCGAAAGGCGTTTAAGTTGGGAATGAGCGAACTTTTTGCAGATTCACAGATCAATCGAGAGCCGCGCTGGCCGAGTCTCTTAAGACTAACCGGCGCATCGCTATTCCTGCACGCGGCTTTGCTGGCCAGCCTGGTATACGTCCCCGGATTGCGGGATGCCTTCAACATCGCCGCGCTACTGGCGAACACCGGATACGTGGATCGGGCCTACTCGAAAACCGAAGTCGGCGAGAACGTGCAAATGCTACTGTTAGCCCATGAAAAGTTTCGTTATCCCCCGGGGTATTTCGCGACTGAAGAGCAGTTGCGAGCACTGGCCCTACCAACTCCTTCGGTTCCTCAGATGACTTTCACTCCGAACCGGGTAAGACAAATACCGACGCCAACTCCGGCGCCCGAGGCTTCGCCCTCTCTATCACCCGAGGCGTCGCCTGCCGCCACAACGGATGCGAAGGTGGCTGCTGATTCGAAAGCCGCAGATCCGAAGACCCCTGAAGAGGCCGAGCAGGAACTCAACAAGATTGCCGCTGAGAACAATGTGGTCCGGCCCAACGAAAACGATATCAACACACGACCACTCAAGGACTGGCTGGCTCGCGCCAACGTTCTGCGAGACAAGGGTCAGCTTGATCTGAGTTCCGAGATCGAAATCACCATCGCCGCCAGTCTCAACACTGATTGCACACTCACTAACCCTAACGTCATTCAGAAGAGAGGTGATGCACGGTTGATTGATGTTGCTAAAGACATGATGTCGGCTATCGGCGATAGTGGCATGCTCTCGTTTCTACGCGATCCCAGGAGGGTCACCGACCCAGCCAAACTCAGTTGTGATGCAATGCCGCTACAGGTAACGATCAAACTCGATAAAAATGACATTGCTGCCAAAGTCGAATCCCAGGCCGATTCGCCGGAGCGGGCAGTGCAGATGGCTAAAGGCTACAATACACTCTTAGCCGTGGGAGAATTTGCCAAACGAGGACACGACGAAGAGATTCTTTACCGAAATACCAAGGTAACATCCGAAGGCAAACAGATTTTGGTCAACTTCAGCATGCCGCGTCCGACCGCCAGCGAGATGCTCAAAAAACAGTTACCCCCATCGGGCTCATAGTGATCGATTACGGGCGACCTCAATCGAGGCTGCGCGGTTTGCCTCCCTCAGTTCAGTCCATTAAAATACCGAACTTGCGCTGGGTCAGAGAATAATTACTTAACTCCTATTGGTGAGAGAGAGATTTAGGCCACGACAATGATCGACAAATTTTTAACTAAAGTATTCGGCAGCAGCAATCAGCGTTACCTCAAATCGGTCCGGCCTCTGGTTGATCAGATCAATGCACTGGAACCGTCTATAAAAAAACTTTCCGACAAAGAATTTCGCGCGCGAACAGCTTTCTTTAAAGACAAAGTGCAACAGGCGGTTGCCGGAATCAAGGACAAAGACGAACTCAGACGCGTAGAGCGCGAGGTGCTCGACGAGCTTCTGCCCGAAGCTTTTGCAGTCGTCAGAGAAGCCAGCGTGCGCACTACCGGCATGCGCCACTTCGACGTGCAATTGATTGGCGGCATCGTCCTGCACCAGGGGAAGATTGCCGAGATGCGCACGGGTGAAGGGAAGACGCTGGTGGCGACACTGCCGGCGTACCTGAACGCGCTCACGGGCCGGGGTGGTGTGCACGTGATTACCGTGAACGATTACCTTGCTTCCCGCGACGCGGAATGGATGGGCCAGATTCATCGCTTCCTCGGTATGGAGGTTGGCTGTATCCAGAACGACATGGACGATTTCGAGCGTCAGAGTGCATATGCCGCCGACATCACTTACGGAACCAACAACGAGTTTGGTTTCGATTACCTGCGCGACAACATGAAGTTTGACCTCGCGACCTGTGTCCAGCGCGGTCATTATTTCGCGGTCGTCGACGAAGTCGATTCCATCCTGATTGACGAAGCTCGCACACCTCTAATTATCTCCGGGCCCTCTGACGAAGCTACGGATAAGTACTACAAGGGTGACGCCATCATCCCGCAACTCAAACGCGGTGAGGATCAGGACGGAGTCAAGACCGGTGAATACCTTGTTGACGAGAAGGCGCACACCGCCGTGCTCACCGAAGAGGGTGTGGACAAGGCAGAGCGTCTGCTGGGAGTTGGTAATCTCTACGATCCTTCCAACATGGATCTGCTTCACTGTGTCGAGCAGGCGTTGAAAGCACACACGCTCTACAGATTGGACCACCAGTATGTAGTGCAGGACGGCGAAGTGATTATCGTGGACGATTTCACCGGACGCCTGATGAAGGGCCGTCGCTGGTCTGACGGCTTGCACCAGGCGGTTGAGGCCAAAGAGGGTGTGAAGATTGAGAAGGAGAACCAGACCCTCGCCACCATCACGCTGCAGAATTACTTCCGTCTTTACGAGAAGCTTTCCGGCATGACCGGAACCGCCGAAACGGAAGCTGCCGAGTTTAATTCCACTTACAAACTCGATGTCACGGTTATCCCCACCCACATGCCGATGGTCCGCGCAGACCATTCCGACGTCATCTATCGCACGCTGGGAGAGAAATGGGACGCGGTCATTGAGGAAATCAAAGAGTGCCACGAGCGCGGTCAGCCGGCGCTGGTGGGTACCGTCTCGGTCGAAAACTCGGAACTGATCGCCCGCCGGCTGCAGAAAGAGGCAGTGCCGCATAACGTCCTGAACGCCAAGTATCACGAACGCGAAGCGGAGATCGTGGCCCAGGCGGGACGCAAAGGCGCTGTAACTATCGCCACCAACATGGCGGGCCGCGGCACTGACATTTTGCTGGGCGGCAACCCTGACTTCATGGCGCGGGAGTTTTTGAAGAGTGAAGAGATCGATCCCGATGAAGCTACTGAAGAACAATGGGCAAAAGCCTTCGCCAGTGCGAAACGCATCGTCGAAGCGGAGCACAAAGAGGTCGTCGGAATAGGCGGACTTCACATTGTCGGCACTGAGCGCCACGAATCACGCCGCATCGACAACCAGTTGCGCGGACGCTCCGGCCGCCAGGGCGACCCGGGCTCGTCCCGATTCTTCCTTTCGCTGGAAGACGACCTGATGCGCATTTTCGCGGGCGACAAGGTAAAAGCCCTGATGCAGCGTTTGGGAATGGAGCAGGGTGTGGCCATCGAGTCGAAGATGGTTTCGAAGCGCATTGCCTCGGCGCAGAAGTCGGTCGAGGGCCGCAACTTCGAGCAACGCAAACACCTGCTGGAATACGACGATGTGATGAACAAGCAGCGCGAGACTATCTATGGCTTGCGCCGCCAGTTGATGGAAGAGCCCGATCAGCGTGATTACCTGCTTGGTGACCCTCCGAAGTCTGGTGTCGCCTATGACCTGCTTTCCGATCTCACGAAGCAATACCTCAATCCCGATGCTTCCCCGGACGACTGGGACGTCGATAACTACAAACTGCAGATCAAGACTATCTACGATTTCGACGCCGATGCCGAGAAGGTTGATATTCAGGAGCTCGCGTCGCCGGAAGTGGCGGACGCTATCTGGGAGAAGCTCAAGGTCAAGTACGCCCGAAAGGAAGAGCAGATTGGCAGGGAAGCGATGCGTACGTATGAACGCATCATCATGCTCAACATCATCGATGCGCAGTGGAAAGACCACCTGCTTTCACTCGATCACCTGAAGCAGGGCATTGGTCTGGTTGGCTATGGCCAGAAAGATCCGCTGGTTGAGTACAAGAAACAGAGCTTCGATCTATTCCAGGAGATGCTCGACCGCATTGACACCAGCACAATCCGCTCGCTCTTCAATCTTCAGGTGGTCGCGGAAGAACCTCCCGAGACGCTGCGCCAGCGCCGCCTGCCGCGTCGCTCGACAACATTCACGTTCACCGGTCCCAATCAGGGAGCAGCTCCCGCGGGCGAGGAAGCCGGCAAGACGAAGACCGTGGTCCGCGATCAACCGAAAGTCGGTCGCAATGAGCCCTGCCCCTGTGGCTCCGGAAAGAAATACAAGAAGTGTCACCTGATCGCCTAGCCCTGTCGTAAACACTCGGAACTGAAATGCGATGCTAAAACCCCGTCTTACGCTCTATGCATTCCCCCTCCTGGCGCTTTTGTTTCTTCATGTCTCTAACCCGCCACTCGTCAGCGCAATGGGCCAAGAGGCCCCCGCGGCAAACCTGGAGGAGCGGGCGCGTGGCCTGGAGCTTTACAACCAGGGTAAGTTTCAAGAAGCAGAGAAGCTTTTTCGCACCGTTGTAGAAAAACACAGGTTGGATGATGAAAGCTGGTATTACCTTGGGCTGTCACTCATGCAACAGCCGAAAGAGGTCAAGCGTGCCACTAAAGCCTTTGA
Source organism: uncultured Chloracidobacterium sp. (assembly GCA_964626895.1). Lineage (GTDB taxonomy): Bacteria > Acidobacteriota > Blastocatellia > Pyrinomonadales > Pyrinomonadaceae > PSRF01. The sequence continues at coordinate 14,517 of CAZVHN010000723.1, forward strand.
GACTGCGCTGAAGCTCCGACCAAATTTCGCCGCTGCCCACGTAGAGCTTGGTTATATTTTCTTGCTGAGAAACAAACCTTATGACGCCATGAGCGAGACTGAGGCGACTCTACGGATCGATCCCGAGAGTCCCGATGCGCAATATATCCTCGGAGCTATTCGCCCACGAGCCGGTGCACCCGCTGAAGCTCTCAAACGTGCGGAAACCATAATTAAGCTCAACCCGCAGTTCCCTTTGGCCTACTTGCTCAAAAGCCAGACATTGTTAGATTTCCTTGGTGACAAGCCCCAGATAAAACCGAAGGAATCGCCAGAAACTGAGAAAGCTCGCTACCGCGAAGCCGCCGAAGCCCTGGAAAAGTATCTTGAACTTGATCCCGGCACCAAAGAAAAGCAGGCTTGGACTGAGCAACTTGAAAGTCTCCGTTTTCACGTTGCCTCCCAGTCCGAAGGAGATTCCCCAGACAGGGTTTATTCAGGGAGGGAACTGACGAAAAAAGCGCGGGTCCTCGATATGCCCCAACCCGAGCTCACTGAAGCCGCGCGTAATGATCTGGTAAACGGAAACGTTATACTAAGGTGTATTCTTGCCTCAGATGGAACCGTCAAGCACCTCCTCGTCGTGAAGGGTTCATCCCATGGCCTTACCGAAGCGGCATTGAGATCTGCCAGGCGTATAAAGTTTGTTCCAGCCACCATCGATGGACGGCCCGTTTCGATGTTTATGCAACTCGAGTACAACTTCAATCTGTATTAAGCCCTTTTCGAAGTATTTAGAGTAAACTCGGGCACCGGGTCGACCGGCGCGCCACTACTTCGAAATGAGCACCACCACCTCAACTAACCCAGTCGTAAAAGCAATCGTCAGCGGCAGCGCTCCTCAACCGGCGCGGTTAGCAGCCGCCAGCGGATTGTTGCCGCTGCCCCAGGCGGATCTGCTCGAAGTG
>CAZVHN010000724.1:0-2847 GCA_964626895.1 uncultured Chloracidobacterium sp.
GGACTTCCGCCGCCAGTCTGAGCCTTCATCAATGCGCCGCACGTAGATCGATGCTCCCTCTATGCTCTCGATGCGAACGCGTTCACCGGCTTCAAGAGGCGACTCGCCATCGGCGGGATAAGCGGTCCAGGTAGAACCTAAAACCTTAACGGCGCCTTCGTTTAGTGCTCCCTTGCTCGATGAGACCACCGTGCCGATTTTTCCGGGCAACGCCTCCACGCCCATGCGCAGTTCCTCACCGGGCTTTTGACGAGTAAAGTAATTTACAAAGATCGTGCGTGAGGCGACCGTCAGACCGGTCGACACGGCCGCGAAAATCAGAAACTGAGCTGCCAGGCTATCTATACCAATCAAACCCGCAAATGCGGCCGCCAGCGCGCCAATCCCAAACCAAAGCAGTACAAATCCGCTCGTGAAGACCTCGGCTACAATGAGAGTCAGACCGAGCACGCACCACAGGATCCAAACGAGATTGTCCATCGCCGCCTCAGCCTCTAAAAAAATTCTTCAGAACAAACCAGACGTTCGCCGGACGTTCAGCCAGACGTCTCATGAAGTAAGGATACCAGTGTTTCCCATAGGGCACATAGACCCTCATGTTGTAACCATCATCGGCAAGCTGGTGCTGAAGATCGCGGCGCACACCGTAGAGCATCTGAAACTCAAAAACTTCTTTGCCGATTCCCTCACGCCCGGCAAACTCAATCGTAGCGTCAATCATCTTCGGATCGTGAGTGGCGATGCCGTGATAGACCCCGCTTGAAAGCAATAGTTGCATTACGCGGATGTAGTTTTCATCCGTGTCTTTCTTGTCCGGGAAAGCCACTTCCGGAGGTTCGTTGTAAGCACCTTTGCAGATTCGGATCCGAGCGGGAATCTTCAGTAAATCCTGCGCATCCGCGTAGGTGCTTCGCAGATAAGACTGCAAAACGATACCGACGTCATTCAAACCAAACTCACTTCGCAGGCGTTTGAAAATATCTATGGTCACCTGAGTGACGCTCGAGCTTTCCATGTCGACCCTGACAAAATTGCCGCGCCGTTCAGCATCCGCAACCACCTTGCGCGCGTTCTGGTAGGCCCGCTCCGGATCTAGTTCGAGTCCAAACTGGGTGAGCTTGATTGAAACGTTTGAGTTGATGCCCGTTTTTTCAATCTGATCAAGAATTCGCAGATACTCTTCTACCTCTTTCTCCGCTTCTTCGGCATTCGCCACGGATTCGTTAAGGTGATCGAAGGAGGCGCTGCACCCGGCAGCATTGAGTTCGCGAATGGCCGCGACTGCTTCTTCAATGGTCTCGCCCGCCACGAAGCGGGTGGTCATTTTCTGAAAGGGCTTAAAGTGGGCCGCAAACTCCTTGAGTCCTTCGTGACGCGAAAGATAAATTAGGGCGCTTCTGGTTAGCATCTCCGCGAGACCATTAATCCTTTAGCGAATATTAGTTGGAAAATCCTGGAATTGCTTGCCCAACCTGTCTTGTAGCGTATGGTATTCTTGGCGATTCACGTGGGAGTCAGTACCCCACGCGGGCTGCCCGCGCGGGGACCCGCCGAGGGCGTACTGCTTCAAACAAGCCAAAGTTTTCAAAGCCACACGCTAGAGGATCAGATGGTATGCGCCTGAAGCTGGTACTGATCGCCTCGTTTGTCTCGGCCATTGTAGGTGCGGGCGCTTCAGTCGGTATCATTCTGGGGAAGTTTTCCTCGCTTAAAGGACTCTCCGCACCTGACCTTATAGTTGCTTCGACATTGATTCTGCCGCTAGCCGCTGTCGTGCTGGCTGCCATTTTCGTGTACCGACACACGGCGCGCCGGCGCAAGACCCAAGCACTTTTGACCGGCATTCTCGCCGCCTTCCTGAGCCTGGCAATTTTTATCCTGGCTTCGGTCTTGACCTCTCGCGCGACGCCAATGCAACCACCGCGGCCGGTAGCGCCTCGTAACGTCGGGTGAGCGCTCTGCGATAAGCTCTCACGACGTCCCGACCGAATTCAGTCCAATCTCTTTTTGCACGGGCCGCAGGGCATCTATGACAAAGCGAATGTGATCTTCGAGGGGCACACCCAACTCCTCCACACCTAGCCGGATGTCATCTCGATTGACTGAACGGGCAAAGGCTTTGTCCTTCAGTTTCTTTTTCACGGAAGAAACTTCCAGATCGTCGAGACTCTTATTCGGTCGCACAAGTGCGCAAGCCACCAGAAATCCACAGAGTTCATCTGTGGCGAAGAGCGCGCGAGCCAGGTCAGTGTCGCGCGGCACACCGGTATAGGTTGCGTGGCCCATGATCGCACGGATCATCCGATCAGAGTAACCGCGACCGCAGAGTATATTGGCGCCGGTAAACGGGTGCTGGTCCGGACTGGGAAACATTTCGTAATCAAAATCATGCAGCAGTCCAACTAGTCCCCACTCATCGACATCAGCGTCAGCCTCGCCGTAACGTTTAGCCGCCGCGCGCATTGCCGCCTCTACCGCCAGCGCATGCTTACGGAGGCTGTCACCCTTCGTGTATTCGCACAGCAATTGCCAGGCATCGTCTCGATTAGGCATTGTCCTGAAGCCGTCGCTTTGCGGAAAGCGCTAGCACAGATTCTCTAAACTGTTTTCGTGGTGAACAAAACTAACATGGCTGGGTGAGGCAAACAAGAGAAGAGTCCGGATACGGTGCTGGTGCAGTTTTGGCAAAACCAGCTGCGTGCAACTCAACCACATAACCGAGGAGTGGCGACCGGGGCAACTCAACTAGCGCCGGAGGCGCGGTAGAAGGTAGCCAGGGGCAAGCGGCTTTGCGCGCAGCCCCTGGATCAAGTCCCACAAAAACAACCGCGTCGGATGCTGAAAGGG
>CAZVHN010000725.1:0-7619 GCA_964626895.1 uncultured Chloracidobacterium sp.
CATCCGGGGCCAAGGCGTCGGAAACACGATTGTGCGTCCGGTCACGGACAGACCTCTCCGCTCCACCAACGTGCCCTTCCTCATGGACCCGACCATCGAAGAGCCATATCCAGTCCTGATGCATTTCGCGGACGGCGGCGACATCTTCGTCATCGGCGACCGCGGCAACGTGGAGATCACGAACAACCGGATGTCGGGCACTACCCTTGAATCCGGAATCACTATCCTCGAGAGCAGCGGCACGCGCACCCGGCACAACGATTTCAGCGATCTCGAACCGGGTTTGGCCGACGTCTGGCATCAGAGCACGACGAGCGAGTGCCGTGTGATCGAGCCGGGGGCCACGGTGCTCGACGAAGGCAGCAACAACCGGTTTGGCGAGGGCCGAGCCCTGCCAGTGCCGGCGAGACGCCCGCGATCCCAGCGAAAACGTTGACTCGCCTCGCAAACCGGATAACAATTCGACGCACCGAAATCGTCAGGCTTGAAAGGTTAATCTGCCATGCGTCGCTCTCTGGTTGTCCTTATCGTCGTTGCTCTACTCCTCCTTTCCTATCCGCTGGCAACTTCTGATGCGCAAACGTTTCGACCCGTAGTCCGCGGCAAGCGCGGAGTGGTGGCCGGTGGTCACCCGCTCTCGGTTGAAGCAGGTATGCGCATTTTGCAGCAAGGCGGTAATGCTACGGATGCCGGCGTGGCAACAATCCTCGCCGCTTCAGTGATCGAGTTTTCCCACTTTTCGTTTGGCGGCGAGGTGCCAATTCTCATCAAGATGAAGGGTAAGGATGTCAGCGTCGTCGAGGGCATGGGCCCAGCTCCGATGAAGGCCACACGTGAGTTTTTCGTCAATCGCGAAAAGAATGCAGGATCCGGCATGGCTACTATGGCAGGCGCCAAAGCTGGAGCGATTCCCTCGACTGGCCCACTGCCGGCTACGGTGCCGGCTGTTCTTGACGCCTGCGTCGTGGCGCTCGATCAGTTTGGAACAAAATCACTAGCCGAAGTCATCCAACCCGCAATCGAACTCGCAGACGGTTTTCCTATCGACGAGTTGCGCGTGCAGTACATCAAGACACGCGGAGCAGTTTTCTCCCAATGGCCAGATGCCAAGCGCATCTTTATGCCCAATGGCGAGGTGCCGAAGGTTGGAGATATCTTCGTGCAAGCCGACCTGGCCCGCACATTGCGCGAGATTGTGAACGCTGAAAAGCAAGGGTCTCGACGCGCCAGGAATACCAGGGACAAACGGCACGCGGGCCTCATCGCTGCGCGCGACCACTTCTACCGTGGGCCAGTGGGCCAGCGTATTGGCAACTATATGCAGAAGAACGGCGGCTTGATCGCCGCAGAAGATCTGGCGCGCTTTCATGCCAAAGTAGGCACGCCCGTGAAAGCAGACTATCGCGGCTACGAGGTTTACAAAGCGGGTTTTTGGACTGCAGGGCCGGCATTGGTGGAAACGCTCAACCTGCTTGAAGGCTACGATCTGAAAAAGCTGGGGCACAATTCGCCGGATTACATTCACACCCTCACCGAAGCCCTCAAACTTGCGTTGGCGGACCGTGATCGTTACTACGGTGATCCGGACTTTGTGAAGATTCCGACGACCCAGCTGTTATCTAAGGATTATGCTGCTTTGCGTCGCTCGCTGATCGACCAGCAACAAGCTTCCGTGGCGCAGCAACCCGGCGATCCGCTCAACATGAAAGCTGTATTGGCCAGCGCTGCACAGCGTGTCAGCCGCGCGTCGGCGATTCCGGACGTTGAGCGGGCTAACGATACCACCTGCGTAAACGTAATCGACAAGGATGGGAATCTGTTCAGTGCTACGCCCAGCGGCGCCTGGCTGCCCGCCGTGGTCGCCGGCGATACCGGGGTATTGATGGGCCAGCGTCTACAGTCAGCTTTGATGGATCCCAACAGTCCAAATGTCGTCGCGCCCGGCAAACGCCCGCGCATTACTCTCACGCCGACGGTTGTACTTAGGACTGGCGAGCCTTTCATGGTTTTGAGCACGCCCGGAGGTGACAATCAGGACCAGGCGCTGCTGCAAGTCTTGCTCAACATCATCGAGTTTGGCATGAACCCGCAAGAAGCAGTCGAAGGGCCTCGCTTTGATACGCAGCACTACGTCAGCTCATTCGACGATCACGAGTTCTTACCCGGGTCACTGAATGTTGAATCGCGAATCCATGAGAAGACAATCGCCGAACTAAAGTCGCGCGGCCACAAGGTAAAGGTTCAATCCGACTGGGGCACGCTTTCGGCGCCCACAGTAATCGTCTACAACCCACAAACCGGGGTTTCCTCCGCGGGCGCCGATCCCCGGCGGGGAAGATACGCAGTCGCCTGGTAGAACAGAAATGGACCATGTGTGGGGGACGATAAGGAACCCTACTCACAAATGGAAGGGAATTCGGCCACAGATGAACACGGATGCGCACGGGTGCAGCGAACTAAGGAAGATTGCTAGTTCCGGTAGTTCTGCCGTTGTTCTTTTGCCACTTCTTTTCTGATCCGTCGTAATCCGTTTTTATCTGTGGCCCATTCCGCTCCCCATCTGACCGGCAAGAGGGTCTGGAGCGGGGCCGGAGGAGATGAATATGGCTAATGCACCCGCACGGTTCCGATTGATCCTGCAAGTACCCGATCTGGATCAAGCCGCGGACTTTTATACGAAGTTGCTTGCGGATGAAGGAGGAAGGATTCCGCGGGCCTCACGCCACTATTTCGACTGCGGACCTATGATTCTGGCGCTCGTTGATCCTACAGCCGGAGGCTCCAGTGCGAAACCGATTCCTGACTACATCTATTTTTCGGTAAGCAATCTCGAGGGGGTGTACCGGCGCGCAAGTGAACTGGGATGCCTTTCGACAGAGGACGTTCATGGTGACAGTGCCGGCCAGATCGCGGTCCGACCGTGGGGCGAGCGCCCGTTTTATGTGAAGGACCGATGGCGCAATGGTCTTTGCTTCGTGGACGAGCACACGCTCTTCACCGGTCGCTAAATCTTGATATCCGAAATTGCATCTATTGAAGACGCCTCTTCCGACGTACTTGGAATCCAGGATCGAGTTGGATCGCTCGTTGAAAATGTTTTTCAGCGAGCTCGTTCATCCTGAGGTTTTGCAATCGTAAGGCGATCATCCAATGGTAAAACGGATCGTTGGGGGTGAATTGGTCGGCTTGTTTTTCATGAGCGATTGCTTCTGCAGATCTGCCCAGCGACGCTGCGGCGCCTGCGAGTTGATTATTGGCCAAAACAAGACGCCCATTTCGTTGCACGGCGTCGCTCCAGACTGAAATGGCTTCCTCCTTGCGGCCCAGTTGCCAGAGCGATTCGCCTTTTTCCTCGCGAGCGAGAATTAAATCGGCTCGCTCCGCCAAAGCCTGATCGAGATTCGTCCGCGCTTGCTCGTAACGCCCCAAACGGTTCAGGATTGTGCCGCGATAGTACAGACTCAAAGCTTTGGCTTGCCCTTGTTGGTGCGGTGCGGCCTGTCCGAGCAGCTGGACGGATTGCTCGGCGTCGCCAGAGAGATATTCAAACCAGGCAAGCTTCGATAGCGTCTCGCTATTTACAAAGAACCCGAAATTCAAAGCGCCTTGAAAATGTTTTCTCCCTTTGATGATGTTCTCGCGATCGATCGGACTGAGCCAGGGATCGGGGTTTGTCTGCGCCAGCGCCAGCTCGTCGGGAATTTGGATTTTCTGAAATGCGCGACCGCCTTCGTACTCGTGATAGCGCACCCAGCCACTGTGCGCATTCAAGCCAATCCAGACAACCGCGAAAGCTGCAAATATCCAACCTGCTTTTCGAATTCTGCCCGACGACTTCAAATTGAAGCGGTAAAAAGACAATTCTTTTGCGCGGAGCAGTTTCCACGTTTTTAGCGTGAGAAACGTCGTGATCGCCGCACAACCGAGCGCCATCAGGAATGGAACAAGTCCGTAAACACCCCGGACAGCAAGCAAACTTCCCAGAAACACGACGGCTCCAACGATTTCTTCCGGCCATGTCAGAGAGTAGCTTTTCTTAATCGATTTCGGAACGGCGATCGTCGGCTTCCCAAAACCGAAATACAAGGCGTCATTTGGACAGACGCTGATGCAATCCATGCATTTCATGCAGCCTGGATCGACAACCATCCCGTATTGTTTCACCTCTGCGTGGACGAGAACGTTCGAAGTGCAGGTCGCAGTGCAGTGGCCACATTGATTGCAGGCGTCTGTGACGCGGATTTTTCCGGGCGCGAGCTTGTCAGCGAGACTGAAGAACCCGCCATAAGGGCAGGCGTACGTGCAAAAGCCTTTCGATCCCAAAAAATAAACGGTTAGGAAGCCACAGATGAAAAGAAAAGGGATGGCGACTGAGACCGTGGGGAAAGTTTCCCAAAAGTTGCTGGTGACGAGGTGATTGGTGAACTCCGGGATCAGCGGTCTGCCCTCTGGGTTCGAGAAGGCTCGAGAGACTGTGGGCCAAACGAACATATACAGAGCGCCAATGAGCGGGACAAAGACCAACAGCCTCGACCGAAACGGCTTGGGAACCAGGCCCACCTTCTTTAATAGCCACGCGCAGAAGTCCTGCAGGGCCACGATGTGACAACCCCAGCCGCAGACAAAACGTCCGAAGATCAGCGTCGCTAAAATCGCCAGAGAAAAAAAGATAAAACCCGCATTGATCGCGCCCTGCTGGAGCGTGTACATGGTCTCTGAAGGCTCGATGGGCGAAATCGTGGTGCCCATGATTCGCCATTGAATGATGTGCGCGATCATCAGCAAGTAAAGAATGATGAGTGCTGCCGCCCGCCAGCGGCTGGTTTTTGATTTGCGAATACCGCTTTCCTGAACCGGGGGATTCTTTAAAACAGGGAGCTGAATCGACCTCTTTTTCTTAACTTCCCGGCTCACGCAACCGCTTTTCATAAGTCTTCCCTCACTCTGCCCAAAAAACCGCAGCAGAGGTCATTTTAGACCTAATTTTGATTCAAAGCGCCCAAGACCTCAAAATTCCTTTACTTTTCACACGAGCCTATGCGAAAACGTTATGGTCTTAATTCAAGACTTCGCCGTACCCCACGAAAAACTGGAGATCCAACCAGGTTGAAGACAATATTGGTTCCTCTTTTGCTCCCGCTACTTTTGCTTTTTAGCAACGGTTCGGACAATTCCGTAGCCCGCTTGAAACAGATTAACAACGGTTCGGACAATTCCGTAGCCCGCGTCAAACAGAATAAACCGGAAAGCCAGGAAAGCCAGACCGGTACTCTTGAAAAAATGATGGTGGCGGATGGCCGCGTCGCGATGGACATCGATCTGGACCGGCTGAACGGAATCGGTTCCCCGTCGCAAATGAACTCGTTGAGTTTCGACGTGGCGCCGAATTCGTTCTTCACGATTCTTGTTTTTAACAAGGTCTTGCGCGGGCCCGAGCTCGGTTCGATGGCACTCATTCCGCAAAGCTCAGCGGTTCTCCCTGCTGCGTTGGACGTGTCCTTCCACCAACTCGTTATTGAAAAAACCGCCTGGAGTGAACCGTTCGACCTGGTCGTGCGCGATGGCAAAACCGGCTTCATCTTTTTCAATATTGAAGGAAATCTCTACGATTACAATGCTAAGAAGCAGTTGCTCAGTATCAAAGAGGGAAGACTTCTGGTTTCAGAAGAGTTCGCCGCGCAGCTTGGGCGTCCGGCGGAAGCTGGGTCTGTAGTAGGAAAAATTTCTATTACAGCAACGATGCGTCCGATCGAAATCACGCAGGTTGTTAACGGCGAAGCCCGATCGGCGGTACTGCCACCCCTGGGATCTCTGGTGCCGGGGCCGGACGTCATCGTAGGAGATCTGCCCTCCTTACAGCAATTTGGCAGCAGCGGAACCCAGGTTGGCCTCGCTGTGGCCACCGACTCTTGCAATGCCGGAGCCGTGCCGTTGAACTGGTTTGCCTTGCCAAGCAACGACCACCCCGTGATTCCGCAAAATGTCTATCGTATGAGTGGTGGAGCGACCAACGACGAACGCTTCGAACAAATTGGTCAGTCCTGGCTGAAACATGCGTTCACGGCCTTGCAACAAGACGTCTGCGGCTTTGGCTGCCAGTCCTCTGGTACTGGCACTCTGCTCGGGGCAGGATGCTCAGATCCTTACTCCGCCAGTTTAAATGCGAGCCAAAGCGGCCTGGGTTCGCGCGCGTGGGTGAATCCCTTTACCGGAGCTTACCCGCGAGGAGATTCGGGTACGTCTCCAAGAGACCACACAGGCCACAGCCACAACGGCACATCGCACAGGATTCTTGTGAATACCAGTGACCTGAACACAACGCTCAATTCCGGGGCGACTTATTATGCCGAAGCTCAATATGTCACGCCGCATGAGTATGTCTGGTGCCAGGCGAATCCCGGGCAATGCAACATGTATAACAATGCCTCCTACCGTCGTTTCAATGTCACCGGCACGACCAGTTTCACTTTTGCTGCAGTCGGAGCTACGGTGCAAACGAAGTCTGCGATCGCCGGCTGGACGGGAGCGACGACCAATTCGCTCGAGCCGGCTCCGGGAATCGATGGCGTCGCATCCGTTGCCTACAAAGTGACGAACCCATCGCCTGGAGTATGGCATTACGAGTACGCGGTCTATAACCAAAACCTCGACCGCGCGATTCAATCGCTCAGCGTGCCTTTGGGACCTGGAATAACCATAAGTAATGTGGGTTTTCACGCGCCGCCTCAGCCTGCTGCATTTGCAAACGATGGAACGGTGGGAAGTGCGGGATATAGCAGCACTCCCTGGACCCCCACGCAGACCTCCAATTCTCTGACTTGGAGCTCGGAAACCTTTGCCCAGAATCCGAACGCGAATGCGATCCGGTGGGGTACATTGTATAACTTCCGTTTCGATTCGGACCGTCCGCCACAGACTACGAACGCGACAATCGGCTTCTTCAAGACAGGAACGCCAATGTCCGTTCAAATCCAGGGTCCCTCGGGGGCGGGCCCGACGCCAACTCCGACTCCGACTCCAACTCCGACACCAACACCGCCACCACAGGGTTGCACCCCCACCACTACGGTTACTGAGGGAGACCTATTTCCGGGTGGTATCCCTTCCTTTGGAGTGTCGAGTGGACCAAACTCGGTAACGGTTGATCATGTTAATGCCGGAACCGGGTTGCAATCACTGACGGTGGTCGGAGTTCCGATTAATGCGGTAGTAAATATCCCGGCATTCACGCCCGGCACGACCGCTCCGGTAACAGTAACCTTCACAGTAATTGACCCCGGTCAACCGGTTGATTTCACACTAAGGGCTGCGAGCACGTTTCACGCCGCCAATATTCGCGTGCGGTGTACTGAACAGCAGGCTCTCAACACTTTCAACGGACGGGCGACTGCCAATGCGACCATTGCGGGAATAAATGCCACGCTCGTGGACACGGGTCCGCTCCCACCCGCAGGCGGCTTTATTACAGGGTCATTGTTGTCAGCTAATGTGCTGGGGGGCGCGCTCGCAACTGGGCTTCTCAACGCAACGACTTTGGGTGCTGGGGACCAGAGCCGGTCGCAAGCCACTGTCGAAAATCTGATTTTGAACGTGGCTGGCAACACCATTACCGGCGTCAT
>CAZVHN010000726.1:0-4677 GCA_964626895.1 uncultured Chloracidobacterium sp.
GTCAAGATGGAACAGACCACCGAGGACGGTGAGACACCGATACAGATAGTCAAAGGCACTGAGAACCCCAACGCAATGCCGGTGGTAGACCGCATTGCGCTCGACAAAGCCATCTCGCAACTGCCACCCGGGTATCGTACGGTCTTCACCCTTCACGACATTGAAGGACACGAACACGAAGAGATTGCGCGGATGCTCGGCTGCTCGGTTGGGACCTCGAAGTCACAACTGCACAAGGCGCGAATGAAGTTACGGGGCCTGCTCAGGCAACAGAAGACGAAGGAGTAGCTTCCAAGATCGCTCGCCAGGTTTCCGAAGAAACCTGAACGGCGCAAATGAGTGAATTCGCGTAGTAGGGCGCGATGCGGGCAAGATGCCCGCGCTCCAGGAAATGAATTTGAATGCAGTCTCCCCTTAGATTGCTCGGAACCAAAACACCACGCGGGAAGTAGTCGGAGTTCATTGGCATTCGCGTGGTAGGTCAGAGGTTGTAAGACAATGAACTGCGAAAAGTGTCAAGAACTAATCGGCGACCTGGTTGATGGTGGCCTGAGCCGCGAAGATGAATCAACGCTAAGTTTGCACCTGGAAGAATGTCTCGCTTGCGCCGATGTGCGCAACGACCTCCAATCAATCGTTGCCTTTTGCCGGAATCATCGCGGAGAATACAGCGCGCCACCCAACGCGGATGGCCTGTGGCTTCGCATTCGCAACGTGATTGAAGCGGAAACGCAGCTAGCAGCGGCGGCTGCGACTCGAGCCCCAGGCAAGAGCTTCTGGTCCAATTGGATGAGTCGCAGCTGGGAACTCTCGATGCCGCAACTCGCGGCGTCTGCGGCCGCGATAGTTTTGGTCGTCTCGCTGGGTACCACAGTTGGTTTGCGTCGTTGGGACAACGCCCGAGCAACGGGACCAGTGGCGTCGTCACCGCGCTCTGAAGCCGCGACGCGTGTTCGCGATCGCATGTGGCAACAGCAGCAGGCCATTAGCTACTGGAACCAGCGCGTTGAGACGAACAAGGTACGTTGGAATCAAGGGATGCGCGATACCTTCGAACGTAATTTGAAGGTCATCGATCAGGCAGTCAACGACTCGCTCAACGAGTTGAACCGGGATCCCCACGACGAAGTTTCTGAAGAAATGCTTAATGCCGCCCTTAATGAGAAACTGGCGTTGCTAAGGGAGTTTTCCGATCTATAGCCCGGGTGCAGAGTTTTGGTTTTAGTTTTCCCCGCAGCCTGTAAAAGTTTTGGTCTATTGAAGAGTCCCGCACAAATGAGTATCCGACTGTTGTCAACGCCCCTAAGATTTTCCGGCGCGCACATTTTCTCAGCCCTTGTCGTTTTTGCCGTCCTCTATTCGTTTAGCTCACCTACGGCACACGCTCAGAATCGTGTTTCCAAGCGTTTCCCTGCCGGAAAAAACGTCCGTGTGGAACTTAAGAATATCTCCGGAACGATTACGGTTGAGTCCTGGAACCGGGACGAGATAAAGATCACTGCTTTGTTGGAAACCCCGACCGCCAATGTGTCCCCCAAGCTGATGGGCGAGTGTGTTTCCATCGATGTGATGGGTGACAACCGAGGCCGCGGCGACGTTGGCGATGTGAACTTCAAGATTCAAGTACCGGCGGATTCTTCGGTTGATATCGAAACGCGACGGGGAGATATCACGATCAGCAATATCCGCGGCGGTCTCGTGCGGGCCCACATTTCCACCGAAGGTGATATCACGCTGAGCGGCATCAGCGCCACGCAGGTGCTTGCCCAAAATACTATCGGAGACATTTTCTTCGATGGAGGTTTTTCGCGAGGGGGTACATACCAATTCCAGTCGACGAAGGGAAACATCAGCGTACGCATCCCCGCGGACTCTGCCTTCCGACTTGTAGCCGCAGCGCCGACAAAGAAAATTGCGTTGGGCGAGTTTTGGAATGACGGCTTTAAGAACCTCGGTGATGGTAGGAAATTCGTAGGCGATGTGGGTGATGGCCGTTCCTCAGTTATGGTGACAACCTTTCAGGGCAGTATCACCTTTCTTCGTCGCTAAGCAGCAACGCAAGTCTAGTATTTCTGATGCGGACGATCTTGATCTGACGATTGAGAACGTCCGCATTAGTTTTTTGGTACGCCGAATTGCAGAGTGCAGCAACGCGATTCACGACAGAACAGCAGAGCGGTAGCGACCGGGTCAGGTTACGTGAGCACTCAAGAGACACGCGATCGCTGATTTGATGTATGTTGAGTGTCGTCCAGGTAGACCCGGTCGCTACTGAGGCTGGGTGAAATTACAGAACCGGGAGCGGTAGCGACCGCACTCAACTAGCGCCAAAAACACTGGACAGTCGGGTAAGTTTCCTTTGAGAAGAGACCGCGAGAATAGAAGATTCGTGAGCTTAAGACGACATGGTGAGTTGGTTATATTCCGCAGCAGCATGCTCGCGGGAGTTGAGTGCGGTCGCTACCGCTACCGGTTCTGTATTGAGTGATACTATGCGCGAGTGAGCCGCGGTCCCTCATCAGCTACTGCAGACTTGCCAGTGAGTGTTGAATTGCGGTTGTTAGTCCCCAAATCTAGTAACGTCGATCGTCGATCTAGTTAACAATATGATTTCAAACTACAGTTTCAGGAACCCTGGATTGCTCGTGGCGGCTTTCACGCTTTCCACGTTGGCTTTGTTTGTCTCCACACCACTTGCGCAGCGGAAAAAGGAACCTGCTGTCACAAGCGCTGCGCCGTTGCTCACGCGCACCGCCACCAGGCAGGAGACGCGGCGGCTGGGGTATGGCGGCACGGTGACGATTATCGGAGCTCCGCAAGGATCAATCACAGTCGAGGGGTGGCCGCGGAGCGAAGTTCAAATTACGGCCGACATCGAGCTGCGCGCAGAAACCGAAGAGGATCTAAATCGTCTGGCAGTGGTCAATAGTTGGGTGCTGGATGACGATGTCAATCACCTGCACATCCTGAGCACAGGAACTCACGACAAGGTTTTCATGCGCCGGGTGGCAAAAGACTTTCCCAAGAAACTACTCGGTCTTCCCTGGCGGATCGACTACCGGATTCACGTGCCTATGGCCACCGATCTTGAGATTAGCGCCGGGCGTGGTCCCATAACGCTAAGCGGGGTTGAAGGTGCCATAACGTTAACCGCCACGGAAAGCGAGACTCAGATGACTCTCACATCCGGGACTGTCAACGCCACTGTCGCCTCGGGACGAATCAATGTCAGGATCCCAACGCGTAGCTGGCGAGGCACCGGAGCAGATGTTCGCATCGCTGCGGGAGACTTAAACGTTGAGCTGCCGGCGGGTTTCAATGGCGATATTGATGCTGACGTCTTACGGACTGGTCAGATCAGTGACATGTTTTCGGCGCTGGAGTCGCGTCAACGCCCCGGGATCACCAACCGGATCGTCAGAGCTCGTGCCGGAGCAGGCGGGGCGTTCTTCAAGTTCACCGTTGGCGATGGGACGATTCGCATTAGAAAGTTAGCAATGAGCGAGCAGTGATTGCCGATTGCCAATTATTCACATTTCCAATTTCCAAATGCCGATTGCCGATTTGCGGTTTCCACCAAGTGACTGTGATTACTCTTTGCCGATAGCCGATTCTGCGAATGCCGAACTACTCATCTGCCTTCCCTTCCTTTCCAATCGGCAATCGGCAATTGGCAATTGCAATGTGAACAATTGGCAATCGCCAATGGTCCTCCTTGTCACTTATCGCACGTCACTGTATTCTCTGACCCCATCATGACAGTTAAATCAGATCGTTGGATCCGCCGAATGGCCGAGCAACATCAACTCATCTCTCCTTTTGAGCCGAAGTTGGTTCGGCATGTTGATGGCCGCCGCATAATTTCCGCCGGGGCCTCGAGCTATGGTTACGATATGCGACTTGCGGATGACGGCTTTCGCGTCTTTTCACCCATCCACGGCCGCGAGATCGATCCCAAGGCTTTCGATGATGAATCGCTGGTAGAGCCGCCGTTGCGCACTGGCGAAGATGGGTCGAACTACTACCTGCTTTCGCCACATTCTTATGCGCTTGGGGTTACCGTGGAAACCTTTCACATGCCGCGGAATGTGACCGGGATCGCAATGGGTAAATCTACCTATGCGCGAGCCGGCCTGCTGGTAAATACCACACCGCTGGAAGCTGGATGGGTAGGACGTTTGGTAGTTGAGCTCGCAAATCTCGCGGACCTACCGCTGCGCATCTACGTCAACGAGGGCATCGGTCAGGTGGTTTTCCTCGAGTCAGACGAAGAGTGTGACGTGTCCTACGAGGATCGTGGCGGCAAGTATCAAGGCCAGACCGGACTTACGTACCCAAAACTTTAGTAGGATCAATCCATAATTTTATCCAGACCTCTGATCAGTCCCAGGTAATTCCTAACTTTGCGAATCGCCAAAAGCGTGCCCTGTATATACGGCTCTGCTCCGCTTCCCGCATCGTGGCGGATCGATAGTCGCTCACCTTCGGCACCAAAGATTGCCTCAACACTAATGACGTAACCCGGCAGTCGAATCGAATGAATCTGACTGCCCCGGAGAGTTGCTCCTCGACTTTCTTTCTCCCCAATCGTCTTCTCAACGGGATGCGTTATGTCTGGTTTTCTTATCTCTGAAAGTCGAAACGCTAACTCTCGCGCCGTGCCGCTCGGCGCGTCCT
>CAZVHN010000727.1:0-7447 GCA_964626895.1 uncultured Chloracidobacterium sp.
AGATCGAGGAGCTCAAGCGGCTCGCCGGAGAAAGCCAGATGAGCGTCGCCGACGAGATCGCGCCGCTCGAGCGCAAGCTCACCCAGCTTCGCGAGGAGATCTACCGCAATCTCACGCCATGGCAGCGCGTTCAGGTAGCGCGCAACTCGCGCGAGCATAACGATGCCAACGTCCTCACGCTCGGCAGTCAGACTATTACGAGCCGTGAAATGCGTGAGATAGTTGACGCCTGGCTCGCCACCGGCATCAGTGAAGACCGCCACCGCAAGCGGGTTTCGAAGATTGAAGCAATCGAGCGCCAGTATCAGCGCTAATCCTCGTGTTAGCACTCAACTTTTGCAGTGCGGTAGCAAGCTTTGAGCGCAACACCGCTTTTGGATATGTCCGAGCAACAGCCACATCCAAAGCGCCGTCGTCTTCCACCCCAGCGCGGCTGCCCCGCCGGGGACCCCGGACCGCTTCGCTTTGCCGGCGCACTCCATATGTCCCACCAACTAAACCGATTCCTTTCGCGCTGACGGTTTGGCCTCGATGCGGGGTGATGATGTTAGAATGCTTGCAGCCGTAACCGGGAGCTTCCGGAGAGCGGAGTTCCAGAATCCAATGCAACATTCACACAACGGCAACCTCGAACAACTCATCGAGCAGATAACTGACGCCATCGTGGCGCGTCTTAATGGCGACGGCAGCGACCAGGCAAAGCTGTGCGGTTGCACTTCCGAGTGTTTCAACCGGTGCCCCGAGCGGATGCATCGTGTCGTGGATGCCGGAGCTGCACGTATTGGGCTGGTGCTTGGCGAAACTGCTTCAGCGAGAGATTGGGCGAGCCTGATCGATCATACGCTGCTAAAACCTGAGGCCACGGATGAAGACATCAAACGCCTGTGTGAAGAGGCCGCGCGTTACCGTTTCGCTTCCGTGTGTGTAAATCCCACCTGGGTAAGGGCGGCGTCCTGTAATTTGCAAGGGACCGGCATATTGGTTTGCACAGTCATCGGCTTTCCACTCGGAGCCACTTTGTCAGACGTTAAGGCATACGAAGCGCGGCGGTCGATCTTTGATGGCGCCCGCGAGGTAGACATGGTGATAAATGTCGGTGCTTTGAAGAGTGGTGACGATTGCCTGGTCGAGCATGACATTCGTTCGGTGGTGGAAGTTGCTCACGAATATGCAGCAACGTGCAAGGTGATTATTGAGACTGCGTTGCTCACCGACCAAGAGAAAGTGCGTGCCTGCCTGGCGGCAAAGTCAGCTGGAGCCGACTTCGTAAAGACCTCAACTGGTTTCTCCAAGGGCGGGGCGACGGTGGCCGATATCGCTTTGATGCGTCGCACGGTTGGCTCTGAGCTGGGTGTGAAAGCCTCAGGCGGGGTCAGAGGCCTGGAAGATGCGCGCAAGCTGGTTGAGGCCGGCGCCACACGCATTGGCGCAAGCGTTGGCGTGAAGATAGCGCAGGAGGCTGCCGGCAATAGACCAGCAGGCAGCAGCTCAGCCGCCTATTAGTTTCCACCCCCTCAGAAACGGGTTCCCTAATCATTAGACCATCGCGGAAGGCAGCCCGGTCTTGATAGTAACAAGGCTTTGCGTCTATTCTGCTTTCTGTAATTCCAACCCGAAATAACGGTAGGGAGAGATGCCCGCAAGCCGCAAACTGCTCGCAGTAATTCTCGGCGGAGGCGCCGGAACGCGCCTTTTCCCGCTCACCCAGCACCGCTCCAAGCCTGCTGTTCCTTTGGGCGGTAAATACCGTTTGGTGGACGTTGCTATTTCCAACTGCATCAACTCGAGTGTGCTCCGCATTTTCGTGCTGACTCAGTACAACTCGGCCTCACTGAACCGTCACATCGCTCAGACTTATCGCTTCTCGCATTTCTCGGATGGCTTCGTTGAGATTCTGGCCGCGGAACAGACGCCGGAGAGTCCGCAATGGTTTCAGGGTACGGCCGATGCGGTTCGTCAGGTTCTCCCGCATATTAGAGACTGGGGCATCGATACGTTGTTGATACTATCGGGCGATCATCTCTATAGCATGGACTATCGCGAGTTTCTTGCTCGCCACTATGAGTCTGATGCCGATGTGACCGTTTCGGTGATACCAAGTGATCCGATATCTGCCAGCGAATTTGGTTTGCTGAAGGCAGATCAGAACGGACGGATAATCGAGTTCAAGGAGAAACCCAAAGGCGAGGAATTAGAGTCGATGCTGGTGGACACCACCACCCTGGGATTGAGTGCTGAGGAAGCAAGCAGGCGTCCCTTTCTGGCCTCGATGGGAATCTACGTTTTTAAGTATGACCGTTTGGAGCAGTTATTGGCCCACGATCCGTCGTGGGTCGATTTCGGCAGAGACGTTATCCCCGAAGCCATAAAGTCTGGAAAAGTGCAGGCCTTCGTTTTCAACGGTTACTGGGGAGACATCGGAACCATCGCCGCTTTCTATCGCGCTAATCTGGATCTGACTTCTAGGATTCCGAAGTTCAATCTGTTTGATGCCGAAGCCCCGGTGTATACCCGAGCACGATACTTGCCGCCATCAAAGGTCGGAGAATCGCAGATCCAGGATTCGATGATGAGCGAAGGCTGCATCATTGATGGAGCGAGAATAACCAACTCGGTGGTTGGCTTGAGAAGCCGTATCTCGAAAGGTGTTCATCTCGACGCCTCTTTCATGATGGGCGCCGACTATTACCAAACGATTGAAGAGATGCATGGTGATTTGGCCAGCGGACTGCCGAGGGTGGGAATCGGAGAGGGCACGATTATCAGGAAGGCCATTATTGATAAGAACGCTCGCATCGGGAGCCACGCGCGCCTGTTGAACGAGGAGGGAATTCAAAACGCGGATGGTGAAGGTGCGTCTTTCTACATTCGCGATGGAATCATCATCATTCCGAAGAATGCCGTCATTAAGGATGATACTGTGATTTGATTCCCCGAAAGTTCAGGATTGAAATAATGCAACGCGTGAGAGTTTGGCGCCGCCTAATGAGTGGAGAATCTAGACGTGGCGATTGGATGGGGTAGATCTTTCGAAGACCAGGTCGAGGAAGGGAATCAGCGCTTATCCGCCAACGAACGAGAGGTGAGGTTACCACTCGAAGCTCGCGTTCGTCTGCAGAGACTGGAGTCGCTGAAGCTCTCACGGTCAAGAATGTTGGAACAGCTGGAGCGGGCTAGGCATAAAGCGCACCGCGAGGTTTTGATGAAAGGCCTGCGTGCCATTGAGAAAGAGATTGAGGACATCTTCGGGGAGTGAGTTGCCGTTAACCTACTTAGCGACCTCAGGTGACACCTTAACTCATGCAATCTCCGGGGCCATCTCACCCGCTGCCGTCCTTATTGGAACCCCCTGGAACCGTCCAAACGCGAGTGACCCTTCAGGTTTCACATTAAGAGATGCCGAAAGCTGAACCCGCCACGCGAGATTATCACCCGGCAAAAATCCGGAGAGCCCCACGTGCCCACAGGGGCCCGGCAAAGGCATCGATAGTTAAGATTCCCAGGGATGCGCAGGGAGTTGAGCTGGACTTCGATGGTCGAATCGTCAAACTGACAAACCTCAAGAAGTTGTTCTGGCCTGAATTGGGAATCACGAAGCGTGATCTAATCCAATACTATGCCGACGTTGCGCCCGCCCTGGTACCGCATTTGGTCGACAGGGCAATGGTGATGAAGAGGTACCCGAATGGCGCGGCGGGTGAGTTCTTCTTTATGAAGCGGGCCCCGGAGCCGCGGCCGAGCTGGATTGAGATCTGTAGTATTGAACATTCGTCGGGAAACATTATCGATTTCCCAATGATTCAAGACGTTCCCTCATTACTCTGGCTTATTAATCTTGGCTGCATCGACCTGAATCAGTGGTATGCGCGGTGCGACGATGTGGACCGGCCGGACTATCTGCACTTTGATTTAGACCCAGTGCCTGCGGCGAATTTTAATACGGTTGTGGAGGCGGCGCTGCTTATCAGAGAAGCACTCGAGTCGCTCAAGATTCCCTGTTACGCCAAGACTACCGGCTCGAAGGGGATACATGTTTACGTTCCCATCGTACGCGGGCCGACCCAGAAACAGGTGTGGGGCTTTGCCAAGGAGTTCGCTCATGCACTCGCCGGACAGGCGCCGGAGCTGTTGACGGCCGTCTATAAAGTTTCTAAGAGACCCAAGGGGAGGGTGTTGGTCGACTACAACCAGAACTCGTGGGGAAGGACCCTGGCTTCTATCTACTCGGTCAGACCAAGACCTCGTGCTTCAGTTTCAACTCCGGTGAGGTGGGGCGAGCTTGAGCGGGGAATCAAGATCGATGACTTCCGAATAGACAACGTCCCTGCGCGCATACGCCGGCTGGGTGACTTATGGAAGCCGTTGCTCGCCAAACGTGGACGGTTCAAGCTTGAAGCTTATCTCTAAGGTTTTACCTGAGCGTCGGAGTTAGCATGGGCTATCAAAAGCCGCGGTCCGTTTGGATTGATTGAGGTAACACTTAAGAGGTCGGCAAGCAGACAGTTGATGTCTCTTGTCAGCTCCCACCGTGAGAAGTGAGGCGATCCACTTCAAGACTGAGCGGTGGCGGCGACCGGCTCTGACTTGAATACGCGTACAACCGGTCGCTACCGCTCGCGGTTCTCACACTGAGTGGAAGGTTTGATTGAGATGTCGGAAGTGGAATCACAATGGCCAGCAGTCTGGACTATCGGCCATTCGACTCGCCCCGGCGCCGACTTCATCCACATTCTCAAGGCACATCAAATTAAAACTTTGATAGACGTCAGGAGTTTTCCTGGGTCGCGGCGATATCCCCAGTTCAACAGCTCCGCGTTGTCTGAATCTTTGGCTGGCGAGGGAATTACCTATTACCACCTTCCAACTCTTGGCGGCAGACGTCGGCCGTCGCCGGGTTCGAAGAATACTGCGTGGCGGAACCCATCATTTCGCGCGTACGCCGATCACATGGAAACAGTGGAGTTCAAGAAAGGAATCGAGAAATTGCTTGAATTCGCACGCAAGAGCAGGACTGCGGTTATGTGTGCAGAGGCGCTATGGTGGCGCTGTCATCGCAGCCTGATAGCAGACTATCTGAAAGCGCCAGGGTCGACCGTTATCCACGTGAGTGACGAAAGGCAGACCGAGATTCACCCCTACACCAGTGCCGCGCGAGTCATTCGGGGACGACTGTCATACGAAGGGTTGTTTTCTGAAGAACAAGGTGATGCGCCGGCTTTGAAGGAAGAGTTGAAGTGAAGTCTTAGCTGCTGTGCCAGACTTTGGCCTTCTGACCCTTCTTGCGTCGCTTGACGCCCGTGCGTGGAGGCACTTTCTTGGGATCGCCGGTCGCAGCCTTCTTGACGTCACCGCCTTCATCTTCGGCGATCTCGGCCAAGGTCCGCCGGGTGAGAATTGACGCAGGGGCAACTTCAGCGACTTCCTCTTTCGTTGTGTAGTAATCCCTATGTTTGATCAGGAGCCACTGGCGGTCCCTCGTCCTGACAAGGACCCACGATCCTTTTAGCTTCTTACCGTTGAGGGAAAACTTTAACTCGCCTTTGCGCAGCGCCGCGGAGACATCGTCGGCATTCTCTGGTTTATACGTTCCGTAGTCCCAGACCATCACCGTGCCCCCGCCATATTCCCCCTCAGGTATCACTCCTTCGAACTTCGCGTAGTCTACTGGGTGATCCTCGACCTGCATTGCGAGCCGCCTGACGGTCGGATCAAGTGAAGGCCCTTTGGGGACTGCCCACGACTTCAACACGCCGTCGACTTCCAGCCGGAAGTCGTAATGTAACTGTGTCGCCCGGTGCTTCTGAATAACGAACATCCGCCCAGTCCTCGTTCGCTTCTCCTTCGGACCGGGTTCGGGAGTCTTGTCGAACTTCCGCTTCCTCTTGTATTCGGTGAGTGGCATGCCCTTCGAATAACTTAAGGTGATTCCTTAAGTATCTCAACAAAGTGCGCGTTTCTAATGAGTTTGGGCGGATGCAGCTTCCCCCGACGTATCCACTGCTGCCTCAAAGAGCTCAGTTTGCACCGGATCCAATCCCAGGGCTTCGCGCACCCGCGCAAAGCTTCTCCGGTGGATGGGCAACGCACCGAGTTCTTTAAGTGCCCGGCAATGCTCAGGTGTCGGATAACCCTTGTGAGATGCGAAGCCATAGCCGGCGTACGTCCCATCCAGCTCAAGCATGTAGGCATCGCGCGTGGTTTTCGCAATTATGGAAGCAGCTGCAATGCTAGCTGACAACGCATCCCCCCGGATAATGCCGCGCTGAGGAGCGGGGCAGTTTGGTATGCGGCGGGCATCAACAAGGACGAAATCGGGAACGCAGCTCAAACCTTGAAATGCTCGCTGCATTGCCAGTAAACCGGCGTGGTAGATATTCAAACGGTCGATTTCCTCAACTTCAGCAAACCCAAATGACCAGCAGACAGCGTCCTGCTTGATTTGCATCGCCATCTGTTTTCGGGTTTCTCCATCAAGAATCTTTTTGGAATCATTGAGCCCGCGAAGCTTGTAATTACGCGGAAGAATAACCGCTCCCGCGACAACGGGACCGGCCAGCGGGGCCATGCCTGCTTCGTCCACGCCGGCGACGAAACTGTAGCCTTCTGCCCATAGCTCAATTTCAAATCGAAGCAGCGAGTGCAGGCGCTGTCCCTCAACACGGTTACTGCGCCAACGCGCCCGAATGCGTTTAGCAAGATGTTGCGCTCCCTGCCGCGGATCCTTTTCGAGTGCCTCGACAAGTCCTCGGGGCACAGGTCGAGCGCGATCCATAAATAGAGATTTTAGCTCAGGAATGGGTTTTTCCAGGAGAGCTTCTAATGACGGCATGTTAACGGGTTCGGTATTTCAAGCTATAAAGGCGAACTGAAGTTTGGGCACTGAGTTAGTTTATTTTCAGATTCCGGAAACGACGATGCTATTCTAAAACGAAAATCAGCATTGAGGCGAACGTAAAATACATAGGCTGTTTTTTGAACTGGCCACCCTTATGGAAAACCCCTCTTCGACATTTTCACAAGATGAACTCCCAAGCTTGTGGTTCCGCCTGGTGGGACTTTTTCCGCTAGCGTTCTTTTTAGCTCAGGCGGCTCACTACTGGAGAATCAATGAACTGGGACACATGCTCTGGATGTGTAACATCGGAAACCTGGTGCTGGCGGTCGGACTCTTTCTTTATAACGCGCTACTGATCCGCGTAGCAGTTATCTGGATGTTTCCAGGTCTCCTGGTCTGGTTAGTGTACGTTGTGCTGGCTTGGGGAGTGTTTCTGTCTTCCACACTGGCACACGTAGGCGGACTCATCGTAGGAATCTTCGCAATCAGAAGAGTGGGAATGGATCGGGCCGGGTGGCGCTATGCTCTGGGTTGGTATCTGCTCGTCCAATTTCTGTCGCGGGTGTTGACGCCTGCTAACCTAAACGTGAACGTCGCCCACCACGTCGACCC
>CAZVHN010000728.1:0-2198 GCA_964626895.1 uncultured Chloracidobacterium sp.
TAGTCATCTCAACGCCGCCTCACCTCCACGCAGAGATGTGTATCGAGGCCCTGGAAGCCGGCAAGCACGTGCTTTCTGAGAAGCCCCTTGCCCGCACAGCGGAGGAATGTCGCAACATTCTAGCGGTTGCGGACCGGCATAACCGCTTCGTAGCCACCGGATTCAATTATCGTTTTTACCCTTCGATTGAGAAAGCTCGCGCTCTTCTTGATGCCGGCGCTATAGGCGAACTCGATCATATTCGCAGCTACTCCGGTTACTCAGCCAAAGATCACAATCACCCCTGGTTGCATGACGTTGCCGTCATGGGCGGCGGGGCATTGCGTGATAATGGGATCCACCTTATTGATCTAACGCATTACTTCCTGGGCGACGTGGAAGAGGTTAAGGGGTTTGCGCTTGATACGGTCTGGGATTTCAAGGGTTGTGAGGATAACGGATTCGCCCTCCTACGAAGCAAAGCTGGGAAAGTGGCCTCCCTGCAAGCGAGCTGGACTGAGTGGAGAGGCTATCGTTTCCTGATTGAAATCTATGGAACGCGCGGCTGCATTCGCGCTTCGTGTTTCCCGATGATGACGCAGGTGGTCTCTACAAAGACGCTTGGTGGCCGACCGCAGCGGAAGTCTTACTTCTTCCCGCTGGTCCATTTGCGAGAGCATCTGCATTCCTACCGGTGGGTCGTTACCCAAAGCTTTGTTCGCGAGTTCGAAGCTTTTGCCCGCGCCATTCGGGGCGAAGCGACACCTATTGCAACAGGCTACGATGGCTTGCGAGCCCTGGAGATCGCGGAGGATGCGACGGCCCGTTCATCATCAACCAGCAAGGAAACAGACTTGGTCCTGTGCTTCAGCCAATCGCGCGTTTGAGGGAGCACTTGAAGGCGTCGTATGCACCGAAAAATGACAAGCAGGAGCAGAGTGGTCTTAGGACCTGAACTCTCCGTGGTCGTGGTAATTCTGACCGGGGACAAAAACTATTTGAGCCGCTGCCTGACGGCGCTCACTCAGCAGCCCAATGCGCCGCGCACTGAAATTCTGGTGCCTTGCGATCGAAATGCCAGCAGTCTTCTCAAACTCAGCAGCAACTTTCCCGGAGTTCGCTTCTTGAGCATCGACGGGGATCGAACGTACGCCGAATTGCGGGCCATAGGAGTGCGGGAATCCAAAGGACGGATCGTCGCTCTTACGGAAGATCACTGCATACCAAGTCCTGACTGGTGTGCACAGATACTACGGGCTCACACCCTTGCCAACGCAGCCATCGGTGGCGCCGTGAACAAGGAAGGACCGGACTCGGCACTAAATTGGGCGTTCTATCTGGCAGACTATTTACGTTATATGAAGCCGATTCCTGAGGGCCCAACGCATAACTTGACGGACTGTAATGTGTCTTACAAGCGAGCCTCGTTGGAAGCCATTGAGACAACGTGGTCCCACGAGTTTCATGAGAATGACGTGCACGAAGCATTGCGCGCTGGAGGCGACTCACTATGGTTAGCGCCGCAGATGTTGGTGTACCAGCAGCGAAGTATCGATCTCCGAGCGGCTGTGCGCGACCGTTATGCCTTCGGACGCCTGTTTGCCAGCACTCGCGCCGCAAACTTCTCTGCGTCGCAGCGTTTTCTCTACTCCATGCTTTCGCTCTCAATTCCTGCGGTACAGCTTAGTCGGATTGCCGGTCATGTGCTTCGTAAACGACGTTGTTTACCGGAGTTCGTTCGCTGCCTGCCCCATCTGCTTCTTATCTCGACGGTCTGGGCTACAGGAGAGTTTCTCGGTTATGCCACCGGCCGCGCTGAAGAGTCTTTAACACCCGGAAACGTCGCGTCCGTTCGCCAGAAAAATCAGGAAGCGATTATATGATTTTCAAGGGTGTCGAACTCTGCTGTCCTTATTGTAAGGGAGATCTTTGCGAGACGAACGACGGCGAAAGAACTCTTACTTGCCAGTTGTGCGAACGCAGTTTCCCAATTGTCCTTGATATTCCCGATCTCAGGGTTTTTCCGGATCCTTATATCGAAAGGGAAGCTGACCTTGCCAAGGGCTTGCGCGTAGCGAGCCGTTTTGACGAGTTAGATTTTCCGGAGTTGATCGATTTTTACTACAGCCTCACGTCCGTGGTTCCCAGTCAGGATGCGCGCCGGTATACGTTGGGCCTGCTGGCCGGCGTTCCCCGCGCAGAGGCATCGCTCTCATCAT
>CAZVHN010000729.1:0-5849 GCA_964626895.1 uncultured Chloracidobacterium sp.
CTTCGTACTGGTGCAGTTTAGTCAGGACGCGGCGACCCCGCTTAGACTTTAGAACCGAGGAGCGGTAGAGGCTCTTATGAAAATAGAAGTTTAATCGAATCAGACTGACGGCTCTCGTTCTATTTTCATTCGCAGTGGCGAATCGGGGTTCATGACTCACTGTGTGAAAACCCAAAGTGCCCTACGGTAATTTGCAGGTCAGGACGGGGGCAAAGCGGAGCGCGCCCCCGCTCAAGATGGAAGCCATTCAGTATCGAATCGGCCACTCAAGCCGAGAAAAATTGCAGGTTGGGAAGGTGGGCAAAGCGCAGCGCGCCCCCGCTCCAGCGTAGCGTCTTGCGCTGGCAAGAAAAACCGCTCAGTGCTTAATGCAGACTCGGTCCAGTGAGTCTTGAAGAAGAATAGAGTTGATGACGCTTGCGCTGGAGCGGGGGCGCGCTGCGCTTTGCCCACCTTCCCAACCTGCAAACTTGCGGAGCTTGAACTGTTAATTGAAGGTTGAGTCGCATTGGATCTTGACCGGGGCGCGCTACGCTTTGCCCCCTCCTGACCTGCAAGTTAGCGGGGCTTGAGCCGTCCTCCAAAAGTTTGAATGCCAGTATCAGGCGCTGGTAGCGACCCTGTCCCCACTACTAAGCCGCAACCTAAAGGTTGAACTCTGAACTTCGGGACTCAAAATGAACCAGTAGGGGTGGTCGTCCTCAGCCCTCATCGTGCCATGGTGTTATACTGACCATGCAATTCAGTCTGACTGCGAGAAGTCTGCGACAGGGGAGTTATCCATGGTAGATACGTCACGATTCACAATCATCTGCCCGTGCTGCGAATCTAAATTGACGGTTGACGCCCAGACTGGAGCACTAATTTCCCACGAGGAAAAGACCAAGCCCCTGGCGTCGTTTGACGAGATGGTTAAAGGCCTGGAGAAGCAAAAACAGGTACGTGAACAAATCTTCGCGCAGGAACTTAACTCGATGAAGGACCGCGATCGGATTCTCGAGGAAAAGTTTCAAGAGGCCATGAAGAGGGCCGAGAAAGAGAAGGACAAACCGTATCTCAACCCGCTTGACCTCGATTGATGGAGACGCCTTTTAAGCTTCCTCGCCCGCCGGAGAAAAGCAACACCCACCCCGCAATTGATCATCGAAAAGCCCGACAAATGTCTTTGGTCGGCAAGTTCATATCATTGGAGCAACATACGATGCAGCGGAAATTCAGCGCTCTCTTAACGCTATTTATAGCCTTATTGGTGTGTGCCACTATGGCGACTGACGCTGTGGCCCAGGTGACGATGCCGCGGCTCAGCTATCGAGACCGTACGTTGCCCAACGGCTTGAGGGTTTTGACCGCTGAAGACCATTCAAGCCCCACGGTAGCAATCCAGGTCTGGTACAAGGTGGGTTCAAAGGACGATCCAGAGGGCCGCAGTGGCTTTGCACATCTGTTCGAGCACATGCTCTTCAAGGGCACCAGGAACATGCAGGATGAGATGATGGATCGTCTGACGGAGGACGTAGGCGGTTTCAACAACGCTTCTACCTGGGACGACTTCACCAACTACTACGAAGTGGTACCTTCAAACTATCTGGAAACTCTGCTCTGGGCAGAAGCTGACCGAATGGGATCGTTGAATGTTGATGACAAGAACTTCAAGTCGGAGCGCGATGTAGTCAAGGAGGAGTTTCGCTCGCGAGTTCTGGCCCCGCCGTACGGTCGCTTCTTTTATGCTATCGAAAAATATTCCTTTGCAGCGCATCCGTATCGCCGCCCAGGGATCGGCAGCATCGAAGAACTTGATGCAGCGACTCTGGAAGACGTACGTTCTTTCCATTCCACTTTCTACCGTCCGGATAACGCCACTCTCGTGGTTGTGGGAGACTTCGATCAGAAACAACTGGACACGTGGGTGGACAAATATTTCGGGCGGGTCGCTAAACCAGACCGCCCACTTCCGCGAGTTGCCATCAAGGAGCCTGAGCGCGTCGCCGAAAAGCGGATCAACGAGTATGCGCCGAACGTACCCTTACCGGCGATCGCTCTTACCTATCTCACGCCGGCGGTTAAAGCGGATGATGCTTACGCGTTGCGCGTCGCAGAGTCTATCTTATCCAGCGGAGAATCCTCGCGACTGTACCAGTCGCTTGTTTATCAGCAACAGATTGCTCAGGAGGCGTTCGCGCAAGCCGACTTGCGTGAGGATCTTGGACTCTTTGTGCTGGGTGCAATTCTGGCGAGCGAAAACAAACCGGAAGAGGCCGAGCGATCACTTCTTGCCGAACTCAAGCGCATACAAGACGCACCGGTAACGGCCGCCGAACTCGACAAGGCGAAAAATCAACTCATCACGAACGAACTTCGCGAACGCGAAACCAGCGAGGGCAAATCGTTTGCTCTGGGCCGCGCCGCAGTGCTGCTTGGTGATGCAACTCGAGTCAACACCGGGATGGAGAAGCTTCAGGCCGTGACCGCGGCCGACGTTCAGCGAGTGATGAAAAAATACTTTAACGACAAGAACCGAGTGGTGATTACGTACCAGGCAGAGCCGGCAAAGCCCCAAACCAGCACTGGCAATGTCAGAAAAGGGGAAGGCCGATGAGAAACTCACTAAACACTTGCGGACGAGCTGCGTGGCTCCCGTTGATTGCTTTACTCGCTTTTCCGTCGGTGGTAGTTCGGGCCCAACAGATGGGCGTGCCGGCTCCACAGGAGACACCGCCGCCACCGGCCGCGCCGCGTTCTGTGAACATTCCCAAGCCTGACGACAAAACTTTGAAAAATGGTCTCCGCGTAGTCGTTATCGAAGACCATGACGTGCCACTTGTTTCAGCGCAGTTGCTCGTTAAGAACGGTGGCGAGATCGATCCACGACAATTGAGCGGACTGGCGGACATGACGGCATCGCTTTTGACAAAAGGCACGAAGACTCGCAGCGCACCGGAAATCGCGCAACAGATCGAGGCCCTGGGTGGAGCGATCGATTCGGAAGCCGGCTGGGACGCATCGCGAGCTTCAATCAACGTCATGTCGTCAAGGTTTGAACCCGCGCTGTTAATCCTCGCCGACATTTCTCGGAATCCGGTTTTCAACGACGAAGAAATCGAACGGCTCCGTCAGCAGTATCTGGACAGTCTAAGTGTAACGCTGAGGCAACCAGGTGCGCTCGCCAGTCTCGTTGCGGGTCGTGTGGTGTTCGGCGACGCGGCTTACGGGCATCCGCTCTCCGGCACGCCAGAGTCGCTTGCTCGCATTAAGCGTGCGGACATTGTGGGATTGCATTCGCAGTTTTACCGTCCTGACAATTCCGTCCTCGTCATTGGCGGCGACATTAAGGCCGCGGACGCATTCAAGCTCGCCGAGCGGGTCTTTGGTGACTGGGTGAAACCCACGACGCCGCTTTCTGAACGGGGTATGGTTGGAAAGATGATCAACCCGGAGGAGAAGCAGCGGGTGGTGGTTGTGGACATGCCAGACGCAGGACAGGCTGCCGTCGTTCTCGCTCGGGCGGGGATCAGCCGTACCGACCCCGATTATTTCCGAGGCATCGTGACCAACGCAGTGCTAACGGGTTATTCGGGACGCTTGAATCAGGAGATTCGTATCAAGCGGGGATTGAGCTACGGCGCCGGTAGCCGACTCGACACGCGCCGGGAAACCGGACCATTTGTGGCTTCGGCCCAGACAAAGAACACTTCGGGTGCCGAGGTTGCTGCACTTCTGGTAGGCGAACTCGGGCGACTGTCCAATGAGCAGGTTGCGGAGGCGGAACTGGTCCCTCGCAAGGCTGTGCTCACTGGCGGTTTCGGACGAGCCCTGGAAACGACGGAAGGGCTGGTTGGGCAGATCGCGTCGCTCTCACTCTATGGGCTGGGCCTCGGCGAGATTAATAATTTCATCAGCAACGTTCAGTCAGTAACGCCTGCCGACATTCAGAAATTTGCCGGCGGGCGAATCAGTGTGAGGAATGCGAACATCATCATCGTCGGCAGCGCCAAAGACTTTCTCGAACCGCTACGCAAGCAGTTCTCCAATGTCGAGGTCATTCCCCTTGCGGAGCTCGACTTAAACAGTGCCACTTTGCGAAAAGCTGGCGCAGTCGCGATGAATAAGTGAAGGTTTGTCTTATGAAAAACCTCTGTTTAGCCATCGGGATGTTTCTGCTGGCGGGCGTGCCTTTCACGGCGCAGGGCCAAACAGGGACGCTGCCTCAGGACGGCGTTGATGCCCGGGCAGATTCCGCTGAATTCGCACGTCAACTGGGTCACGTTGATCCGTTGGTGCGCCAACGCGCTGCCGAGGCTTTAGCCCGACTCGCTGCCGGCGAGCAAAGGAAAGTGGTTGAGGGCTATCAGCTTCAGGAGAAGAACAAGGACGTTCGCCTTGCTCTTGATTGGGCACTCCACCGCATGGGAAAAGCGGAAACGCTATTTCGGATTGTGCGTGAACTGAATTCCTCCCGCCACGATCAGGCAGTTGGCTATCTCAAGCAACTCGATAGCCCCAATCTCCTGTATCCTTTTCTAAAACAGAATGGCAATCCCGCGAAGGTGACGGTGGGCCTGCTGGAAGCTCTGTCCCAACTCGGTGATGGCGAGACTCTGGAACTGATAAAGCCTCTGCGAGATTCGTTCGCTCCCGGAGTGGCGGAAGCAGCCGAAGTCACTGTCGAACAGATCGAAGCGCGGATCGCGCAAACAGAAACAACCTCGCCCTCCAGACCGCGCATCGTGGGCACCGCAGAAAGACCAACCCCCTAACAGCACACTAGGGATTCCAGCTCTGAACGCACTGCTGGGATCGCAGGCGTCTTGCTTGGCGTGCGGGCGTTGACCCTCTTCCGACCAGAAACCAAAGTACATACGGTAATTCGCAGTTCAGGAAGGTGGACCCTGTCCCCGCTCTTACGACTAGAATAGAAATCGTTTGGCCTAAACAACTCAATTCATTCTCGCTCTCCAAAGGAGCTTTATCACACGGTTTACAATTGTGCGAACTTAAATCTTCCACGCGATATTAGTTGGCTTTCAAGCTTGAGGCGGGGACAGGGTCCGCCTTCCTGACCTGCAAGTTGGCGGGCTTGAGCCTTCCTCCAAAAAGTTGAATGCCAAGGGTAGTTTATGTACATACACACTTCATCACGATGACGGGTTATACTTCCCGTTCTACGCATGCATCGAAACCTCCGCACATTCCTCGATCTACTCGGCAAAGAAAACGAGATCATCCCGATCGAAGCGGAAGTGGATCCGTATCTTGAAGCTGCGGAGATCCACCGGCGGGTGATTGATCAGGGTGGACCAGCACTTTTGTTTAAACGAGTGAAGGGAAGCCCCTACCCCGTCGTAACGAACCTCTTTGGTACAGCCCGTCGAATCGAACTTGCTTTTGGTCCGAAACCGGAAGCGCTGGTGCGCGAGTTTGTTCAACTGGCTGAGGCGCTCCTGCCGCCCCGCAGTTCTGAGTTGTGGAAACACCGTTCACTTGCACTTCATGCCTTAAGGCTCGGGACGCGAAACACTCGCCGCGCACCAGTAACCGAAGTCCTCGACCGGCCGGCTAAATTGAATGAGTTACCCGTGCTTACGACCTGGCAGGAAGATGGCGGTCCTTTTATTACGCTGCCGCTGGTCTATACTGCGAATCCGCTCACGAGACAACACAACCTCGGAATTTATCGTTTGCAGGTTTATGACTCGCATTCGACGGGGCTGCATTGGCAGATTCAAAAGGGCGGCGGCTTTCACTATCAGGAAGCCGAGGCACAGGGGAAACCGCTGCCGGTTACGGTTTTCCTTGGTGGCCCCCCGGCTTTGATTCTTGCGGCAATAGCACCCCTCCCCGAAGACGTTCCA
>CAZVHN010000730.1:0-3864 GCA_964626895.1 uncultured Chloracidobacterium sp.
CTCCCAAGTTTAACCTTCAACGTATTGACAATCTGCAGTGAGATTTCATCCTGAATGGCAAAGACATCGTCGAGTTGACGGTCATACCGTTCAGACCAGAGGTGGTATCCATCTTCAACATTCACGAGTTGGGCAGTAATACGAAGTTGATTTCCGCTTTTCCGGACGCTGCCTTCGAGTAGCGTCATAACGCCGAGCTTACGGCCGATCTCTCGGACGTCGATTTCTTTGCCTTTGAACGAGAAGGCGGATGTTCGAGCGACGACATGTAAGTCTTTTATTCTTGTGAGGGAATTGATTATCTCTTCCGTCAACCCATCGCTGAAGTACTCGGTGTCCTTTTCGGCACTCACGTTTTTGAAAGGAAGGACAACAATAGACTTCTCTTGCTTTGAAAGCGAAACTGTTGGTGAAGCCTGGTTCAATTGTTTGAGCAACTCTTGCTGACGATCAATTGCCTCCGTTGGCCCGATCTTCTTGAGAAGTGCCTGAAAACGAGGATGGCCGCGGAGTGGATCGAGCAAGGAGTCGAAGCCGATAAACAACATCCATCCCACACGGTCCTCGTACGATTGCTCAAGGTATTCGAGAGCTCGTTCCATTTCACCTAGGCGCATGTACGCAAGGGCCAGCCCCATGGGCCAAATGTACTCCCTAGTCCCGCGGGATAACACCTCAGCTAAGGCGGCACGGGCCTCGTCCACTTTTCCAACACCTGCAAGCCCGTAGGCAAGCATGATCTGTAAGAACGTCAGTTGGCCGGACAAGCGCAGGCTCTCGCGAAACGCATGAAGTGCTTCATCGGTCAGGTTAAAGTGCGTCGCTGTGATGCCACGCAGGAACCACGAACCGAAGTTTACTGGATCAAGTTCACACAGGCTGCGCGCTTCGGTGAGTGCCTCGTCATAGCGTCGCGCGAGTCTCAGCACGAAGGTACCCTGACCACGGATGAACGATGAGGCCGGATCGAGTTCGTGGGCGCGCTGACGTGCGGCGAGGGCCTCATCGAAGCGACCTCGAGCTACAAGATGAAATGCATGGTAGATTTGCGCGATCGAGTTGTTGGGATTAAGTTCCAGGGCACGACGATAGTCCGCTTCAGCGCCTTCCCAATCAAAAGAGTACCAGTCGCGGACTTCAGCGCGGACATAGTATGCCTCGGAGTTCATTGGATCGAGTTCAAGCGCTTTTGTTACGAGTCGGAGTACCTCGGGCGCAACGTCATGGGGGCGAACACCCCAATAACCTGCTCCGAGGTAGTATTTCGTCGAGGCCAGCCAGGCATAGGAGTCCGCGAATCCAGGGTCCAAGGCAATGGCGCGCTCAAAACACTCGATTGCCTTCGCGAAGTCTTTTGGCGTCGCTTTGTAATGGCTGTGGCGGCCAATAAGATACAGATTGTACGCCTCAAGATTTGTGGTTGGCCTCTTCGCTATCCGCGACCGTTCTCCCGGCGTAAGTCGCGCCTTAAGTACGTCCCCGATTTTTTGAGCCACTTCGCTCTGAATCGCAAACACGTCCGTCATGTCGCGATCAAACGTCTCCGCCCAGAGATGCGCGTCACTCGCTGTGTCGATCAATTGCGCCACGATGCGGAGTCGATTCGCCGCGCGCCGCACGCTTCCCTCGACGATGTGTGATACTCCCAGCTCAGCCGCGATCTCCTTGACGCTCTTTTCTGTCTTCTTGTAGCGCATCACCGATGTCCGCGAGATCACTTTCAGGCTCCCAATCTGCGAGAGCTGTGCGATGATGTCTTCGGTCATTCCGTCGCTGAAGTACTCGTCGTCGGCGCTCGCGCTCATATTCGTCAAGGGCAGCACGGCAATGGATTTTTCTTGCTTGACAAAAGAGATCGTTGATACGGGTTTCTTGAGGTCCTCTGCCGAGGTTCCGCCACGCTCCCAGCGTTCGTGCACCACGTTAAGAAGACGCCGAAATCGCGGTTCATCGCGGAGTGGTTGCAGGAACCGGTTGTATCGCGAGACGAACGGATAGTGCGCCAATCCCTGTCTGACAGACTCCTCCAGTGCATCGATGGCATCGTCTGTGCCTCCAATGATCGCGAAGAGATCCGCGAGAATACGAGCTATCACCTCGGACTGGTGCGAGGATGCTCGGAGCTCTGCTCGGATTGCCTGCTTGGCTTCGCGGGTCTCGCCACGCAGCGCGTGCGCGAAGGCGAGGCCAATTTGCCCCCAGACTGTCCCCGGGAATTGTCGTGCCAGCTTCTCTCCAACGGTTATTGCCTCTTCCGTTTCGCCGGCATGAGCAAGCACATAGACGAGAAAACAATGCGCCACCGGATTCACCGGATCCATCGCTAAGAATGTCCTGTAGTACGGTACTGCTGCGGCAGGTCTACCACCTACCAGTTCAAAGAAACCCGACAGAGTCTGAAAAAGGGGGGTAAGAGGGTCGAGTTTTGCCGCCTCATCCGCAGCTTGCTTGCCGCGCTCGTCTTGTCCGGCGAGCGCATACTGGTAGGACAGAAGCACAACGACGTCCGCATTGTTCGGGTCCAGGCTACGAGCGCGCTCGAGAGAGGCAATCGCTTCGCGAATTTCTCCACGCTTGAAATGAATCGAGCCACGGAGCCAGTGCAGGAAGAAGGAATCCGGCTCAATCTCAGCGAGACGCTTTGCGCATTGGTCGGCCTCTTCGAGATGATGAAGTAGCCCGGGCTGTCCGGTTTCCAGGTAATTGTTGTGTACGAAGCCAAGCACTCCAAGCAGTTGGGCGTTCTCTCCGACAATCGCCAGCCCATTCTTAAGTAATTGTTCGGCGCGATTGAGCGCTGGCACCGTGAATGTCCACATCGCCTGTCGCGCCTGCAGATAGCACTCAAACGCGCGAAGATCTCTGATGGGCCGTTGGGCTAACCGATGTTCCTCTTCCGGGCTTAGGGTCACGCGAAGCGCTTCGACAATTGTTCGCGACAACTTCTCCTGCATTGCGAACACGTCTTCGAGCAAGCCGCCAAGCTTGTCAGACCAGATGGTCGAGCCATCGGCGGCGTCAATCAGCCGCGCCGTTAGACGAAGCGTCGAACCGGCCCGCCGCACGCTGCCGTCCAGGACGTACCGCACGTTCAGTTCCCGCGCCACTGTTAGCGGATCCTTTGCGCTTCCCTTGAACCGCATCATCGAAGCCCGAGCGATTACACTCAGCGAGTGGATCGGCGAGAGGTCGGTGATGATCTCGTCCGTGAGTCCGTCCGCGAAATACTCGTCGGCGGGATCGGGGCTGAGGTTGGCGAAAGGAAGGACAGCAATTGATTTCCCTTGTTTGCGGATTGAAATCGCGGTTTGCGGCTGCCTCAAGTCGGTCAGGAACTGCTGGACATTCTCATATCGCCGACTCCTGTCCTTCTCCAGCGCTTTAGCAAGAACTGCTTGCAGAGATGGTGGGACATCATGGCGAAAAGACAGAATTGGTTGAGTGTCTTCGTTGGTAATCGAATATACCATCGCAGCCTGATGCTCGCCGCGGAAGGGGAGTCGACCCGTCAACATCTCATAAAGGACTACGCCGAACGACCAGATATCCGTACGATGGTCAACGTCAGCGCTCTGCATTTGCTCCGGCGACATGTACGCTGTAGTTCCAAGAGTACTTTGAGAACGGGTCAATCCCATGCCGCCTTTGAGCTTCGCCAGCCCGAAGTCCATAACCTTGACCTGGTTCTTCGAGTTGACCATGATGTTATCCGGCTTGATGTCCCGGTGGGTGATATCTTTCTCATGCGCGGCGGATAAGGCATCGCCGATTTGGGTGGCGTAGGTTACACAATTGTCGATTGACAATTGACGCCTGCCCGCCGGCGCGCTCTCCGCAGAGGCGGGATTGGCGATTGTTTTTCGT
>CAZVHN010000731.1:0-3130 GCA_964626895.1 uncultured Chloracidobacterium sp.
ACCAACACCGACGCCGACACCGACACCGACACCGACTCCAACGCCGACACCAACACCGACACCAACACCGGCTCCAAACGCGCCGAGTAACCTGGTCGCCACGGCGGTTTCCACAAGTCAGATAAACTTGACGTGGACGGATAACTCAACGAACGAGACTGGTTTCAAAATCGAGCGTTGTCAGGGCAATGGTTGCACAAACTTTGTGGAACTTGCCCAGGTAGCTGCGAACATCACCAGTTATAACAACACCGGACTCGCGCGCAACACGCGCTATCGATATCGGGTGCGGGCCTTCAATTTAGGAGGAAACTCAGCTTACTCGAACATTGCCGCGGCCAGGACACTTAGAAATTGATCGGGACCTTGGCTGAAGCGAGTTTTCTTGACTGAAGTGACGTGATAGTTGGGCATTGTGTGTGACTACCTCCCGTCGCACTTAACCAGGCCGCGTATCTCAAAAACGGTAAGGCCCTTCCCTTCGGGGTGGGGCCTTTATTTCATGAGTGCGCCTCACGCGTCCACCAGAAAATTGAAACCGCCATAGACCATGCGCTTGACCTCGAAGGGCATCGGTCCCTTCCCCATCATCTTGTTCATGCGCGGGTCTTTCATCACCTTCGCGTTGACGCGGTCGCGATGGGCTCGCGACTTGAATACGATAAACGAGATCACCACCGTCTCGCCGGGCTTAAGCTTGATCGTCCGTGTGAAAGAAACCCCAAACTTTACATCAAGGTCGTCGCCGACGGCCTCAACGTACTGGAGGGCGCCGTGCTCCCGCCAGATTTTTCCCGCCTTCTGAGCGATGCGGCGGTAGAGCTGCAGGTTCTTCTTCGGGACAGGCAAGACAAATCCATCAACATATCGCATGTAAGACTCTCCTTTGGTTGTATCTTCAATCAGGAAGCACTCAAAACGATCCACACAAACCAGTTTCGTGGCTGTTCGTGTGATTTCGTGGATCGTCCTTATTACACCTTATTACGCAGCTCGCTCACAGTGGACCATCCAGGGTATGCCGAATCGATCGACAAGCATGCCAAAATGGGGAGACCAGAAGGACTGCTGGATCTGCATCTGGACTGTCCCGTCTTCTGCCAAGGCGTGAAATAGGCGCTCTGCCTCTGCCGGGTCCTTCATGTGGAGGTGCACGAAGAAGCCTTTTGGTTTTTCATAGCTCTCGCTCGGAGCGTCAGAAGCCAACAAAACCTGGTCGCCCACAATCAGGCGCGCGTGAAGGATCTTATCGCGCCATTCAGTTGGGACATGTTCCTCCGCAGGCGTACCGGCGTGGGTCCTCATTGTTTCGATTCTGCCGCCAAGACACTGCTCATAGAACTTGAACGCTGCTTCGCAGTCGCCGTTGAAAGTAAGATATGGATTTAATTGCAACGTGCACTCCTTTGACTGATTAGTATTTCGCGCGAGCACTCCTAACGAAGGCTAAGATCCGCGATGCGGCGCTAGCCGCCAGCGGCCGTAGGCGACGAACGCCCCGAGGAGTCCCACCACCAGAGGGGGCAGCGCCATCGCGAAACCATCGCCCGCGAAGGTGAGCACTGTCGCCCCGATCATGATGATCACCAGCCCGGCGGCGGCCAGCGGTGTCAGGCCGGGCCGAATGCGCAGAAGCCCGGGGAGAATCAGGCCGATTGCGCCGAGCACCTCGCACACGCCTATGAACCGCACGAGCAACCCCGGTAGCAGTATCTGGTTCGGCGAGCCCATCGACTGTCCTGTTCGTGAATGCTGGGGTCACGCCGTTGGCGGCTGACCGACAAGCGGCCATCAACGAGTTTGGCAACGCGGTTAACACCGCAGACGCAGCAGCGCGGGGAAGAGCGTTGCGGCGGGTAGCGGAGAATTCACTGCTGGCGCAGCAGGAGTTCAACAAGGCATTCGTGCTGATGCAATACCTGGGTTATCTGAGAAGGAACCCGAACGACGCGCCGGACGGAGACTTTGCTGGCTACAACTTCTGGTTGGGGAAACTCAACCAGTTCAACGGCAACTTCGTGAACGCGGAGATGGTCAAGGCGTTCATCGTCTCCGGCGAGTACAGGCAACGATTCGGACCGTGAGTAAGCGAAGTCATCTCTTCTTTCCGAACCAATCACCGACTGAGGGTTTTTTTACTCCGTAGGAGTGAGATGTTTATAGACCCGAACAACGCGTCATCCACTCCGTTCGGAGGAGCGGAACGCAACTAGACCTGTCATCTCAAAGTAATCTCCGCTCCTCCGAACGGACCCGGCGGTGGTGGAGGTTACGGTGCTATAGACATCCCACCCCTAACGGGGTCGAAAGCCAAGGGTCTTTGCATCCGCGATAAACGAGTCGCCCTGGGCTTCTGTTTTTCAGACAGACTCCTTTAGCAGGGTGCGAATGAGAAGCAATGAGAGTTATGCGAACAACGGGAAGGGAACCAGCAGGCGGAAAGCGTTCGGTCGACTCTTCTGCGCAGTTCTTTTTTGTGGTTCGAGATTGCTTTGTTATACTGCGCGCAACTCCAAAGATAGGTTTCTTCTTTCAGCAGTCACGCGAACCTAGATCCTTTGAGTGCCTCGCTTGCGTATATATAGTGCCCGCCAAAAAAGTGG
The DNA here is from genome assembly GCA_964626895.1 of uncultured Chloracidobacterium sp. Lineage (GTDB taxonomy): Bacteria > Acidobacteriota > Blastocatellia > Pyrinomonadales > Pyrinomonadaceae > PSRF01. The sequence continues at coordinate 2,604 of CAZVHN010000731.1, forward strand.
GGGTATTTGAAATGCCTTTTCCCACAACTCAGCCCCGGTTGTTGGCACGACGCCCGTGTCGAGGCTCGCTCTCCATAACTCGCCTCCTGTTGACTTTACTCGCCCTCTTCTTATTGCTTGCTTTGTTTTTCCCCTCTGCCTTTGTCAGCGCTGGGAATTCTCGTAACGCCGCCGGAGGTGGACAGGTATTGTCAACGGCTTTGGACTTGAGCAGTGGCGCAGGGGGCCGCCATCAGACGATCATTGACGCCAATCGTGCGACGAATCCCCGGAGCATAGGGCTGGCGTACCTGCTGGCACCCACGAGCCCGGTGGATGCAACTCTAGCTCTAACTTGCGGCTCGTTGCTCTCCGACTCGATTAGCGCTGCGGGCGAGGTGGACCAACATACGTTTGCTGGGCAAACCGGAGACGTGGTCGACCTCACGTTGGTGCTGACGGCGGGATTTAACCCTACCTTCGGAGTTCTTCCCCGCTTCACCTTGTTTTCTCCAACCGGTGCGCAACTGGGAGCGTTTGACGCCAAC
>CAZVHN010000732.1:0-2992 GCA_964626895.1 uncultured Chloracidobacterium sp.
CTCAAGCTTTGGTCAGCGCGTAGGTCTTGTTTCCCGGTTACCCCGGCGTTAAATGAATCTGAAGAGACGAAGGAGAAATCTATGAAGACGACAGCGGGTTTGTGGATTGATCATAAGAAGGCTGTAATCGTGTTTGTGACGGGCGAAGAGGAAGAAATAAAGCTGATTAGCTCTAACATCGAAACACAACACCGACAATCCGGTGTGGTAACGCAAGATGATATACGGCACCGAGAGTTGACGGAACACCTCAACATTTACTATGACGAGGTGGTTTCATGCATTCGTGAGGCAGAATCCATTCTGATATTTGGTCCCGGCGAGGCAAAAGGCGAGCTCAAAAAACGATTGGAGAAAGCCAACCTCGGCGGACACATAGTAGGTATCAAACCAGCCGACCTGATGACTGATCCGCAGATTGTGGCGAAAGTTAAAGAGCATTTTCTTCACCAGAGAGCGGCAACAAGTTTGAGCTAGCCTCGCCTCACATTGCCGCGGGCGGACACTAACGGGCTGCGCCGCTCAAGCTGTTATTAACCCGTTGCGGTTCGCTAATCTTCGATACACGAAACACATTTGAGTCTTTGAGAAGAGTCTGGAGCGTATCCAGAAGCATTTGGACGGAATGGGTGAAATCGAGATTGAAGACCTGGTGCGGGAGGCCGATCTCGACAATCTTCTGAGTGAGACAAAGTGCCGCGGAGTAGTGGGTGCTCATGTCTACACCTACGTTGCTAACTTGCCACGGATGGCGAGCGCGTATGCGGATGACGAGGCTGAATACAAGCGCTTTCTGCAGGCGGTCCATCTCTACCAGCGGGAACTATCCCGCATTGTTGAGATGTCGACAAGTTCGACGCTTTGCGGATTCAATTTCAGGGTCCGAAGCTGCACTCACTTTTTTACCGGCCGATCAAGGACACCAGGCGGCTGGCTATCCTGGCACTGTTTCTGCAGCTCGTGCTGAAGGATTTCACGAACAAGGTGTTCAATCCGGCGTTTCCGTTCAGCGAGGATTTTACGATTGCCGGTGGTGCGGACATTGGTTATTCGATTCGGCACCCGCAACGGCCGCAACGGTGATCGCGAATTGTTGTTTCTTGGCCCATGCGCGAATTACGCCGCCAAGATCATCAGTTCCGCCGGCCGGCTAAGAATCACGACGGAACTGTACGAGGAGTTACCGGACAATCTTCAGGAGATCTGCACGAAGATTGATGACGATGTTTACCAGATAAACGCGATCACGCAGACGCGGCTTGATGAGTTGCTGGTCGAGTACAAGATCAACTGGGATCGTGAGGCGAGTACCGAACGGATAGCTGAAGACAAGCGCAGCTTTCCTTTGAAGGACATTGAGTACAGTTCCGCCAATACACTGATCGACATTGATGCGCTGAGCATTCGCAACAATAAGAAGGTGATGGGCGCTTCCATATTCGGGGACATTGCCGGGTTTACTGCCTACATAGATAGCGCGGAGACGGACGAGAAGAAGCGGGAAGCGCTGCGCGTGCTTCACGCCATTCGACGGGAGATGGCTACGGTCGTGAAGACGGATCACGGGGGCATTCGGGTGCAGTATCAGGGTGATCGGGTCCAGGGGATATTCCACATGCCGAAGGACGATGAGGGGCGCATAGCGACCGACGCGGTAGAGGCGGCGATAAGTTTACAGTCGTCGATGGAAAAGACGCTTAAGCAGAAACTGCCGGAAGCGAGCCTTGGGAACGAGGCCTGATAGAGCAGAAAGAGACTCAGCGCGATCAGGGCCAGTGCTATGAAGGCAACGAGTGCTGGCCGGGAATTCCAGTGCAACTCTTTGAGCGGGGCCTTGCTGGCGAGCAGGGCCAGCATGGCAATGGCGACACTCAACAGGACCAAGATTTTCGCATCGACGCGGGGAAAGAAGCCCAGCACTCTGTTGAGCTGATCGCGGGCCAGGTCGATGAGCTGTTTATTCTCCATGATTGCATCCGCCGAGATTCAGCAGCAGCTTACTTCTCATTCTAACCAAATACTTGGGAGCGAGATAAGAAGGCTGTAATCGTGTTTGTGACGGGCGAAGAGGAAGAAATAAAGCTGATCAGCTCGAATATCGAAAAAGAACACCGACAATCCGGTGTGTCAACGCCAGATGATATACGGCACCGAGAGTTGACGGAACACCTCAACATTTACTAACGCTTGGCCCAGACGGAGAGAAGCGTTGCGAGACTCCTTGATGATAGTGGTCGATTCAGCCGCGCGCTTGACACCTCGACGTCAACGACGGCGGTGCCGTGCGCGATTTCTACCCGCAGCGCGTGATTCTGGTCAATTCAGTGCTAACTGTCCGGGGATTGATCTCGCTAAGAGTCTGTAAGGAGCTCGATATTCCATGGCCAGGACGCGGTTATCGGGCCAAGAAGCCAGCCCGAAAGTCTATGAAGCAACCCGTGCGGCCCGAATTGTCTGTTTGGAAGGTCAGCGATCCGTAACTATCGTAAGTCTATGCGCTAGAGTATTTACGTACTCCCTAGGAAAAGTCCGCAATAAGTCCGCAAGTGACGAAAGGCCTGAAAATAAGTCCTTTATCGATGCAACCTATAGACGAGTGCTCTGTTGCTGAGCCAAGCGGGCGATAAACCCTTTACTATATTTACTATCAATGACTTACGCGCATTCTTGGACCACGACCTCAGCCCAAAACTCGCCGCATTGAGCGCGAATGCGGTCATCTTATCCGATGATTGCCCGCTTACGCCAGTGGTAGGTGCACTCTTTCAGCGACTGCGAGGTCCTTCTCGAAATTCGCTCTCATCCCATGAGCGAGCCTTCCAAACTTCGTTGCTAACGGGCTCCACACTGACAGTTCGTGATCGCTCATTAAACTTGGGCTTTCACATTAGGGGGCTCACCATTTGCCGCCGGCCCCAATTGCCTCAAAATAAAAACTACTCCTACGGTGATTCGTTGCCTCATAAATAAATCTACTCGAAACGATTCATGG
>CAZVHN010000733.1:0-5037 GCA_964626895.1 uncultured Chloracidobacterium sp.
GGTGCCACGGAATGTGATCAAACAGTATGGTGCGAACTGGACCGACGCAGCGAATATCGTAACGAGTGGTGCTTTCAAGTTGAAATCATGGAAGCCATACAGCGAACTGGTGGTCGAGCGAAATCCGATGTACTGGGATGCTTCAAACGTCCGGCTTGATGAGATTCATTTTTATGTCTCCACTGATCATCCCACCACCATGAATCTGTATAAAGTGGGTTCGGCAGACGCGGTCGTGAACCACTCCGTGCCCAATGCCTGGCTGGACGTCGTCCGTCCGAAGAAGGACTACATGGACGCCGCAGAGGCGGCCATTACGTACATTCTCATCAATGTAACTCAACCGCCGATGAACGAACTCAGAGTTCGCAGGGCGTTCAACATGTCCATCGATAAGGTCAATTATTCGAAGGCCAGGAAGATCACGAAGCCGCTCTCTGCCTTTACCCCTGAGGGTATTTTTGTTGGCTATCCACAACCGAAAGGCGACGGCTTCGATCCGGAGGCGGCGCGACGGTTATTAGGCGAGGCGGGTTATCCGGTGACCCAGGATCCGGACGGAACCTACCAGTGCGAAAAGTTTCCCGCTGAGGAGGTCAAGTTTTCTTTCCCGACCCACTCGTCGAATAGAGCTCTGGCGGAGTTTATGCAGGCCCAGTGGAAGCAGAACCTGGGGATCACCGTCATGTTGAGCAATATGGAATCGAAGACCTATATGGCTGCGCGTTCCAAGCTCGACTACAAGGGCTTTGCGCTAGGTATCTGGGGTGCTGACTACATGGACCCGACTACCTTTCTAAATCTCTTTCGAACGCGCGGCGGCGACAATGGCAGTGGTTGGTGGGATCAGAAATATGTAGATCTGCTCGAAGAAGCGAACCACACAATCGACGCCCAGAAGCGTTATGCGTTACTGGCCACGGCTGAGAAACACATGTTGGACGCGCAACCCGTGATCCCGATCGAGACTCCCGCAGTGAACTGGGTCAAGAAGCCCTACGTGAAAGGCTTATACCCAAATCCAGCGTGTCTCTTCGCGTGGAAGTTTGTATATATCGAGCGCGACGCGGCCATGTGGGACTATGGCACTCCCAGCTTGACGGATTAAGACATTGCCGATTTCCAATTGCCAATTGCCAATTTGAAGATAACTGGCAATTGGCTATTGTCATCTAACAAGCCGCAATAGATGCTCAATCGGCAATTGGCAATTGGAAATCGGCAATAAGAAGAATGCTTCGCTTCATTATTCGACGTCTGATAATTACGATCCCGACGATCCTCGTTGTGATTACCATAACGTGGGGACTGATCCGGCTGGCGCCGGGCAACTTCTACACCGGTGATAAGGCCCTCCCCGAGGCAATCGAACAGAACATTCGCGAAAAGTATGGCCTGGACAGACCCTGGTACGAACAGTATCTCCGGACAATGGGCCACATTCTCCGTTTGGATTTTGGTACGTCCTTGAAATACGAGGGGCAGTCGGTCAATAAGATTATCGCGCGATCTCTTCCGGTTTCAGCGACGGTCGGGATACTCGCCTACCTGCTCGCGCTGATCGTGGGAATAACCGTCGGATCGATTGCCGCGCTTAAGCAAAACTCGAAATGGGACTATGCCTCCATGACTCTGGCCATGCTCGGCATATCTGTTCCGAATTTTGTGTTGGGACCCATTCTGGTTCTCTTCTTTTCGCTGACGCTTTACTGGCTTCCACCTTCACGTTGGGATGGCTTTCCCAGCAAGAGCGTGATCCTGCCAGTGATTACACTTTCGGCTATCTACATGGCCTACATTGCGCGCCTCACCCGAGCGGGGATGCTGGAAGTGCTTAGGTCAGACTATATCCGCACCGCCCGGTCGAAAGGACTCAGCGAGACTCAGGTTGTTATCCGTCACGCGTTGCGAGGCGGTTTGCTACCCGTCGTTTCTTACACCGGGCCTGCTTTGGCATTTCTGTTGACGGGTACTGTTGTAGTCGAAAGGCTGTTTGTCCTGCCAGGGCTGGGAAACTATTTTATCCAGGCATCTCTCAATCGTGATGAGCCGCTAATTCTCGGCATTGTGGCCTTCATCTCGATGACACTTTTGACAATGAATTTGCTTGTGGATATCGCTTACGGCTATCTGGACCCACGCATTCGACACTGAGTCGGTCCGCACATTCCGGGCCGCCGCGGGTCCGGATTAGTAACAGGTGACGGACAAGTCTTCCTGTCCTGACAATGAACGACGAACAACCACCAACTCCGCACGAGCCTGAGAAACCCGAGCCCGCTTTCACGCCTTTGGGCACGCCACCTGCGCCGCCCATTCGGCCGAGCGAAGGCCACATTATTCACACTGGACCCGAACTGGCGGTCGGTGAAGCTGACGTTCGCTCCGCTGAGTTTGTGATCGGTACTTCGCTCGGGAGAGATGCCTGGCGCCGGTTGCTGAAGAATAGACTCGCAGTATTCGGCATGATTATGGTCGTGACAATTACCCTGGCTTCGGTTACCGGACCTTTTCTCATCAAGCAACTTTCGGGGTTGACTCCCGACTACATTCCCACCGATATCGCCGCATTAAAATCGCTCCCGCCGTTTACCGCGCCCGATGGTTCGTTTTCGTGGTTACACCCAATGGGAACTGACAATCAGGGACGCGATCTGCTGGCGCGGGTGCTTCAGGGTGGGCAAATATCTTTGATGGTTGGCATTATCGCGACGCTTATGTCGCTGATAATCGGTGTCAGCTACGGAGCGGTTGCGGGTTATCTCGGCGGTCGTCTGGATAGCGTCATGATGCGTCTGGTCGACGTGCTCTACTCGCTGCCTTACATCATCATTGTTATTGTCCTACTGTCGATGTTTCGCAGTCAGACTGCTCGCGGCCAACTGGTCCTGGTGTTCGTGGCTTTGGGCTCTGTGTCGTGGCTGACCATGGCGCGGATCGTGCGTGGACAGGTGCTCTCGTTGAAGAACCAGGAGTTCGTGCTGGCCGCCAGGGCTACCGGCGTTTCCACTCCTCGAATTATCTTCCGGCACCTGGTGCCCAACACGATCGGGCCGGTGATTGTTTACGCCACGCTTACCATCCCGACGATTATGCTGACGGAGGCGTTTCTGTCTTTTTTGGGATTTGGCGTGCAGCCCCCGATCGCGTCGTGGGGCAGCCTGACCACAGACGGAATTCAGAACATCGCAATCTTCCCGTGGCAGCTTATTTGTCCCGGTGTGACGATGGGGCTGACACTATTCTCGCTGAACTTCCTTGGTGACGGATTGCGCGATGCGCTTGATCCGCAGATGAGGAAGTTCTGAGATCTCAGATCTCAAATTATTTGAAATCTCAGATCTCAGATCTCAGATCTCAAATTTGAAATCTAACCAGGGACTTTCGACCGGGACTTGAGAACTGGACTTTGAGAGCTACGACCGCATGAGCACCCGCAACGGACAGCTTCTGGAAGTCAGGGATCTACGGACCTACTTCCACACTGAGGACGGCACCGTTAAGGCCGTGGACGGAGTTTCGTTCAACCTCCGCCGTGGTGAGACGCTGGGAATCGTGGGTGAGTCTGGTTCCGGAAAGTCTGTCACAAGTCTCTCAATCATCCGCCTAATCCAAAGCCCACCCGGGCAAATCGTTTCAGGCGAAGTCGTCTTCGATGGTCGAGACATTCTCCGACTTACAGAAGGTGAAGTAAGGCGAATTCGCGGCCGGCGCATCGCAATGATCTTTCAGGATCCGATGACCTCGCTGAATCCCTTCATGAAGATCTCCAGACAGCTGATGGAGATGACCCGCCTTCACCTGGGCCATTCAAAAGCCCAGGCGTACGCGCACGCGGTCAAGATGATCGAGACCGTCGGAATTCCAGATGCGCGCAAGCGCGCCAACGGCTATCCCCACGAATTCTCAGGAGGAATGCGCCAGCGAGTAATGATCGCCATGGCGCTTTCCTGTCAACCGGAACTTCTGATCGCCGACGAACCCTCTACGGCGCTCGACGTGACGATCCAGGCCCAAATCCTGGAGTTGATAAAAACACTGAAGCAAGAGACCGGCACGAGCGTGATTCTCATCACGCACGACCTCGGTGTAGTTGCGGGAATGACGGATCACGTGATCGTGATGTACGCGGGAAAGATCTTCGAGCAGGCGCCGACGCGAGAGTTGTTCGCCGTGCCCGGCAATCCATATACGAAAGGATTGCTGCGTTCCGTTCCTGATCCCACGTCGGCGCGGGGAAAGCTTTACCAGATTCGGGGTTTGCCTCCGGACGTCGCACATTTACCTCCGGGCTGTCCCTTTGCTCCCCGTTGCGATCGCGTGGAAGAGATCTGTCATCGGGAATTTCCGCCCTTTGTGCAATTGACTCCGGACCACTCTTCGCTCTGCCATTTTGCGGGCGAGGTCTATAAGGAATCACATCGGGAGCGTGAAGCCAAATCGGGCTAATAGTCCGATTGGAAGGGACCGTAGTCGACAAGAAATGAGCACCCAGGAAAAAATGCTAAGCGGGATTCAGGATGGGGCGCTTGAAAGTAGCCAGGGCGATCCACTGATTGCGATCCGCGACCTGAAAGTCCATTTCAATCTCGGTGGTGGAAGGGTTGTTAAGGCTGTGGATGGCGTAACACTCAACATCTATCGTGGCGAAACTTTCGGCTTAGTCGGTGAGTCAGGTTGCGGCAAATCTACGCTGGGCCGCGCAATCCTGCGTCTAAACGAGCTGACCGCAGGCCACGTAATGTTTCGCGATCTCGACCTTGCGCAGTTATCGAGACGCCAAATGCGTGAGCAGCGCCGGCATCTTCAGATTATCTTTCAGGATCCCTATGCGTCGCTTAACCCAAGAATGACAGTTGGCGAGATTGTGCGAGAACCGCTCGACACATTTCGCCTCGCCAAGGGAAGGAAGGCAGACGAGAGGGTTCAAGCCTTAATGGAAACAGTGGGTTTGAGCAAGCGTTTTATCAAACGTTACCCGCACGAGTTCTCAGGTGGCCAGCGCCAGCGCATAGGAATCGCGCGCGCCTTGGCCGT
>CAZVHN010000734.1:0-2557 GCA_964626895.1 uncultured Chloracidobacterium sp.
TGACCCTGGAAGGGTCAAACTCTCTAGACGATGTGACCCTTTCAGGGTCAGGCGAATTCTCTTTTGCCTATCCGCGGGCGTCGCGCAACGCTTGCCTACGGCTATTAAATTACATCCCTTCAGGATGTTGTGCCAAAACCCAAGCGCCCACTACTCATTAAACGCTGGAATTGGCCGTAAGCCCGGCAAATGATTATAATGGCCGTCCTTCAGCAAAGCACTACAGAATGCTGTGATCACTGGTTAAAAGATGAGTGATACCGGTCTGGTTTTTACTCAGTCATTATAATTTACTGTCGTGAGAGGACTCCACCATTGGCTAACGAACAATTTGACGTAACGATCATCGGCAGCGGCCCAGGTGGCTATGTGGCGGCAATTCGCGCCGCCCAATTGGGTTTGAAGGTGGCCATCGTCGAGAAAGACAAACGCCTGGGCGGCACCTGCACGCTGCGCGGCTGCATTCCCACCAAACAGCTCCTGATGTCAGCCCACGTTTACGAACAGATGCAGCACGCGGCTGACTTTGGCGTTGAAGCGACCGGGATTCAGCTCGCCTTCGCAAACGTACAAAAGCGTAAAGACAAAGTCGTGATGAAGAATTCAAAGGGTATCGAGTACCTGATGAAGAAGAATAAGATCACGGCTTTCAGTGGCACGGGTAAGCTGTCGCTGCCGGGCAAGATCGAAGTTAGCTCGGCGGACGGCAAGAAAGAAACCGTCAACACCAAGAACATCATCATCGCCACCGGTTCTGTGGTGCGCCCGATTACCGGATTCGACACCGACGGACAGCGCGTGGTTAACAGTGATCACATCCTGGAACTCAAAGAGGTCCCCAAGTCGCTGATTGTGATGGGCGCGGGCGCCGTGGGTGTAGAGTTCGCATCGGTCTACTCGCGTTTCGGCGCAGAGACAACGATCGTAGAGCTGCTGCCTCGGCTAGTCCCGCTCGAAGATGAGGAAGTCTCAAAGGAGTTAGAGAAATCATTCCGCAAACGCGGCCTCAAGTCTCAAGTCGATACGAAGCTGGAGAAACTCGAGCGCAGCGACAAGGGTGTAGTGGTAACTGGAAAGACCTCGAAGGGTGAAGCGGTCAAGCTGGAAGCGGAAATGCTGCTCGTCGCTGTGGGCCGAATACCCTACACGGAAGGTCTGGGGCTCGAAGGAACTAAGATCAAGGTCGAGAAGGGCTTCATCCAGGTTGACGAGTTTCAACAGACCGGTGAAAAGGGTGTCTATGCGATTGGCGACGTGGTGCCCACACCGCTGCTGGCACACCTTGCTTCAAAAGAAGGCATCGTTGCCGCCGAGCACATCGCCGGTCATCAGGATGTAAGGCCGATCAATCTGCGACTTGTGCCCAACGGCACGTATTGCGATCCCGAAGTTGCTTCCGTTGGTCTCACTGAGGCGAACGCCCGAGAGATGGGTTATGAAGTTAAGCTGGGCAAGTTTCCCTTCTCCGCTTCCGGCAAGGCGCGCATCCTCGGCGAGGAAGAAGGATTCGTCAAGATCGTCAGCGAAGCAAAGTATGACGAAATTTTAGGTGTACACATCATTGGCCCACACGCTACTGAGTTGATCGCCGAAGCGTGCGTAGCGATGCAGCTTGAATCGACCGCCGAAGAACTCGGTCGCACAATGCACGCGCATCCCACAGTTTCCGAGGCAGTGATGGAGGCCGCCGAAGGGGTTCATGGACTGGCAGTGCATATCTAATGTGTTCTCAATATGGCAAGGCTTTGACGATGAACGATCCACGAACTTACACGAACTAGCACGAAGTCGTGTTAGTGTCATTTCGTGTGACTTCGTGGATCGTATTTCACGGGGTTCTGAGGTCGGTAACACGGATACAACGATTTCGAAATTCTAACTAATGGACCAAGAGAAGGAACAAACAACTGAGCGCCGGCCGCCGAGCCGGGATCGGCGGCGCCGTCGGCCTCACCCGTCGCGCAGCGAGCCCAGCATTTTTACCAAGTACGCGCCGCGCAAACCGCAGGACGGCAACCCATTAAGCTGCACCGGTGACACCACGCTCAAACCCGCGCAGATGCTTGAGCTATATCGCTATCTGAAACTCACGCGTCTGGTTGAGGAGCGGCTCGTCAATCTCTATCGCCAGACCAAAGTTGTGGGCGGTGTCTTTCGGTCGCTTGGCCAGGAGGCGACTGCGGTGGGCAGCGCTTATGCACTACAACCGCGGGATTTCATTACCCCTTTGATCCGGGATCTCGGCGCCGTCCTGGTAAAGGGCATTCGACCGCGCGAGATATTTGCCCAGTACATGGCCAAAGCCTGGGGACCTTCGGGCGGTCACGATCTCAATATCCATTTCGGAGACCTGGAGAAAGGGTTTATCGGACCTATTTCGCACTTAGGCGACATGATCCCGGTAATGACTGGGGTGCTGCTGGCCGCGCGTATGCGAAAGAAACCAACCGTGGCCATCGCATATATCGGTGATGGCGGTATGAGTACGGGCGCGTTTCATGAAGGATTAAACTTTGCCGCCGTCCAGCGCCTGCCGCTGATTGTCGTCGCCGAGTAC
>CAZVHN010000735.1:0-2129 GCA_964626895.1 uncultured Chloracidobacterium sp.
AACTCTCCTGACTCCCGGCCAGAAGGTACGGCTCAGCATCGAATCTCTTTCGAGGGACGGCTACCTCTACGTGATCAATCGCGAGGAGTATGCCGACGGTTCCTTTGGCGACGCTCGCCTTATCTTTCCAACTAAGCGGACTCCGGAGGGTACAAATCGCGTCAAGGCAGGGAAGATGGTCTACATTCCCGGACCCCCCAGATATTTCCGCATCAAGCCCAGTTCGAGCCCCAAGGGACATGTTGCCGAAGTCCTGACCGTGCTGGTCTCGTCAAAACCTCTTATCGATCCCAGCCAGCTCTCTAACACGGCGATCACGCTGCCGAGAGAACAAGTCGAAGCCTGGGAGAAGCAGTGGGCCACTCAAGCGACGAAGTTTGAGATGGAAGGGGGCGCCGGTAGCGTAATGACCGAGAAGGAGCAATCGGCAGCTTCCGCGGATGCGGCGTCGCTGTCACAGGACGACCCAGTTCCTCAGACTATTTATCGGTTAGCTATTAAGCCCGAGGACGCGCTGGTGATCAGGCTGCCCCTAAAATTTACCCCACCGAAGCCGTGAGCCGCAGTGGCGGACTCAACTCCTAGATTGGGTGGTGAGGTGGAGGGCGGCCATCCGGAGTTAGCCCGAAGCATTTTCCATTGCCACTCGCCATTACTAGCTCACAGGTTTATGACAGGGGACGCAGTCGTTTGAGCCGGGAAGTTTTCCTTTCAATGCCGGCCGGGCTGCAATCGCTTTGTCGTGACAGAGATTGCAGTTGAGGTGATAGGCAACCTCGTTGTTCAACTTGGTGGGCGCGGGCTTGTCCGGGTAAGTAATCGTCGGCATTGGTGCACTGTCATCGCCCGCTTGCAAATGACAAGTGCGACAGGCCTTAACAGGTTTCGCGTCAGCCGCCGCCAGCACTGCCGCAGTCAACACGGCATCTCGCTCGCCGGTCTTCAACGGCAGTTTCAGTCCCGAGGCTGGCTGGTCCGTGTGATGGCATTCAACGCACGCAAGCACGCTTTTGCCGTCAATGCTGTAGTTCTTGGTCGAGTGGGTCTCGTGATTAAACGGCACCTCTCCATACTTGTCTGACTGGCTGTCCTTACTCAGCACAACTTCTTTCGGCTGCACCTTGCTCTCTTTGGGAATGTCTTGTGAAACAGCGCCCGCCAAAGCGCTTCCAGAGAGACCTATGGCTACGCAGCCTAACAATGCAATCAAGACAAGTAGTAGTTTCGTCATGGACTATCCTCTAAGTCTATCGTCGCTATATGAACTGAAGGGGAGTGGTTTCCGAACTGCCAGCCAACCAGTGATGAGCCGGTTGGCAAGGCCATCTTAGTTAGTGACGGTCCGCGTGTCAAACGCTTCCGTTCCGAGAAGTGTCCGGATGGGGCGCGGGGTAAGACACGATCCACGAAATCACACGAAATGACACTAATAAACTTCGTGTCAGTTCGCGTGATTTCGTGGATCGTTTACGGCAGCCTTGTTGCCACTCGATAAGCTTCAGGCCATAATCAGAGCGAAGCTCCGCGGTGCAACACGCAACTGAGAAATAGACCGATCCTCGGAGCTGCTACCGATAAGAAAGTCATAGGCATAGCATCCGGTCGACTGTAAGGGTTTGGATCACTCTCACGACCAAGGGGAGAACCTTTTGCCTTGGGCTGCGCTCTACTGATTTGCCAGAGAGCGATCGTTCAGGACTTAGTCGTCGAGGAGCACTGCAAGGACGTGGCTCCCGGCATGGTTTTGGAGGCACCCTTGAAAAAACCCGCGTGCGACGATCACCAACATTCACCTAACCGCTTTGCCGTCGTGCCGACGCATGAACGGCTGGATGCCGATTCGAATTACACCGGCAAGGGGGTCACGATTGCCTTTCTCGATTCCGGCTTTTATCCGCACCCGGATCTGATTGAGCCGGAGAGCCGCATTCTGGCTTACCAGGATTTGGCTGTAGAAGGCGCCTTGCTGAGTCCTGACGATCTGGTCGAGTCGTGGCAGTGGCACGGCACTCAGACATCAGTCGCTGCCGCGGGAAATGGAAGGCTTTCAGATGGCGTGTATCGCGGACTCGCCTCGGAGGCGCAGCTTGTTCTCGTTAAGGCCAGCCACCAGGGCCGAATCACGGAGG
>CAZVHN010000736.1:0-2633 GCA_964626895.1 uncultured Chloracidobacterium sp.
CATCGTCGATGACGAGGCTCGCGAGAACGAAGGCGACCTGGTTTGTGCGGCGGAGAAGGTCACTCCAGAGGTCATAAACTTTATGGCCCGGCACGCCCGCGGTCTGATCTGTTTGCCGCTGACCGAGGAGCGCTGCGACGAGCTTCATCTGACAACGCAGGTCGCCGACAATACCTCGTTCCTGGGCACGGCTTTTACCGTTTCGATTGATGGCCGCAAAGGCGTCTCTACGGGTATCTCGGCTTCCGATCGTGCAACCACAGTCCTGACTGCCGTTGATCCCCAGACAAAACCTTCCGACCTGGCCCGGCCGGGCCATGTTTTTCCGCTGCGTGCAAAAAAAGGTGGCGTGCTTGTGCGTCCCGGTCAGACAGAAGCGAGCGTGGACATCGCACGCATCGCCGGGTTGTATCCAGCCGGCGTCATCTGCGAGATCATGAATGAAGATGGGACCATGGCACGCCTTCCCGAGCTTAGGGAATTCGCCTCTCTTCACAAACTCAAGATGATCACGGTTGCGGATCTCGTCAGGTATCGGATTAGTAAAGAGGCACTGGTGCGGCGCATCGTGGAAACTGACTTGCCTACCATCTATGGACGATTTCGCGCCATTGCTTATGAGAATGTGATCAATGGTGACGTGCACCTGGCTATGGTGATGGGCATTGTCGGTACCTCTGAGCCGGTCTTAGTGCGCGTCCATACTGAGAACGTGACGTGTGACATGTTTGGTTCGCTGATCGACGACACCGGATTTCAGCTTCATGCAGCGCTAGAGAAGATTGCTGCCGCCGGGCAAGGAGTTGTCCTTTACCTGCGCCAGCGCGAACACAGCCTCGATCTCGTGAATCAGTTGCGCACTTACGCCGTGATGCAGGAACGTGGTTTGACCAAGCAGGAAGCCAGTCTGGAAACAAATTATGGAATCGATCGCGATTACGGCGTGGGGGCCCAAATCCTTCACGATCTGGGCCTGCGTCGCATACTATTGCTAACGAATCATCCCCCCAAAGTGGCGGCGCTCGAGGGTTTTGAACTCGAGGTTGCCGGCAATGTCCCTCTAGGTGAACCCGTACCTTTCAAGGAGCCGTTGGCCGAGAGTAAAAGGCCCTCCGCGGAAGAAAGTGAGCAACGCACTTGAGCGCCTGGGCCATCTGTCATCTTGAGTTATGCACCATGAGTTTGATTGAATGCTCTGGTTCGCCATAGACTCGGTTTTAGCTTTTCGGCTCTCCCTCTAGAATTTGAACTTGCTTTCGGGCCGCATGGACGGCTGCGTGCGCTATGAGTGTAGACGACCGCGACAAACGTTCAGACAAAAGTCCCTCGGCATCGGTTCCTGAGCAGGAAGCAATTGTCGATGCGCTGCAGTCGGAGACAGACGAGCCGTTACCGCCACGTGCTGAGGCAATCGGTGAACGAGACGCCGCCAGCCCGCATCCAGTTACTCCGCAAGGCAAACGCCGGCGTTACCTGACCCGCCGTAACGCTTTGATTGCCACCATCGCTGCCTCCATCGGGGCTATCGCGCTCATCCTGTTGCTGCTGCTGATCTATCGCCTTGGCTACGTCGACAACTACGTGGCCGGTCAGATCAAGGCCACGTTTGCAAAGTATGGCGTTCGAGCGGAGATCAAAGACTTTCACGCAAACTTCCCGCCTAAAACTGTAGAGATGCTGAGTCTCGAGCTCTACGACGCGCAGACCGGTGACACGCTGGGAAAGATCGATCGGGTGCTCGTCACGATCAAAGTCAAGGATCTCTACGCTCTCAGTCTCAACCGCAATATCGACCTCGAGGACATAAAGATAGAAGGACTTGAAGCGTGGGTGACCTTTGATGAGCAGGGCCGCTCGAATTTCCGCAACATTCGCATACCGCCTCCCGACATCAATCGCCGCATTCTTTTGTCGTACACCGCTGCTCATATCGAGATCATAAGCGGCATCATTCATTACGGAGATGAACGTCACGAAATCTCCGGTGAAGCGCGCAATCTGAAGGCGACGATTGAGCCGAAGGACCCCACCGAGCCCCTCGAGAGGCAGTTACATCCAATTGTCTTCTCACTCTCGAACTCCACGTTTACTTACGATGGCCGCCCGGTTAACAACATCGACATCCAGGCGCGCGCTCGGGCAAACGAGACCCGGGTCGAAGTGGATGAACTTGTGCTGCGCTCACCTGTGGCTGAAGCCCGTTTGCAAGGCACGATGGATGATTGGCGCGCGCTGCGCTATCAAATGAACATCACTTCAACCCTTGACCTCACCCAGGTTTCAGAAGTGCTGCAACCGGGCGCGGCCCTGCGCGGAGTGGGAAACTTTGTGGGCACAGTAACGGGCGAAGGTGATCAATACAAAGTTGACGGCACGATTAAGTCTGATGCCCTCGCGGCAGATGGTGTACGACTCAAAGGCCTGAATGTAACGGCCAAGGGCTCAGGCCAGGGCCAGAGCTACAACGTCAATGGCCGGGCAGTGGCAGAACTCCTCACCGCCGGCGACTTCCAATTGAATACAGTGCAACTCGTCGGCGGCGTCATGGGGACCGGCTCTGACTTTCGCTGGGTGGGTGAGTTGCGCGCCGCCGCTGCCAAAGCCTACGGCACGACCATCGCCGGGCTGATTCT
>CAZVHN010000737.1:0-20646 GCA_964626895.1 uncultured Chloracidobacterium sp.
CCCTGACTCGATGAACAATAAGGCCCGGAACAGGAGAGATGGTATCGAGCACGGAAATCCGCGCGCCATTTGTCGTCGTTAGCGCTCCGGTATCTCCAACTTGCCCTCCGGACTCCGCGTAGAATGGAGTTCGGTCGAGTATAACCTCCCCGTCCTCACCCTCGCGTAGTTCCCCGACAGATTCTCCATTCTTGATGAGTTCAAGAATCAATAATCCTTCAGTTCGAGTTTCATCATATCCAGTGAACTCGATTCTTCCACCTGCCACTAAATCTTGATAAACCGAATCGAACTCAGCTCGTCCCGCCTTTTTGCCTTCCGTGCCGACCTGCTGAATCTGACGTAGGGCATTGTTGAATAACTCGTTAAAGGCTTCCTCGTCGTGAGCCCAGACTTGTCCACGTTCTACCAAACTGATTCTAATTAGATCGCGGGGCACTCCGAACGTATCGTAGACACGCGCAAGTTCAACCACCGGTATCTTGCCATCGGTTGGCGTCTTGCCGAAAAGTTCATCCAGCTTTTGCAGCCCCACGGTCATTGTCGAGCCAAACCGCTCTTCTTCCAGCTTCACCATCTTCTCAATGAAAGCGCGTTGCGCCTCAAGCTCCGGATAAGGCTCATGCATCTGATCAACGACGAAGTCAGTTACTTTGTAGAAAAACTGATGATTAGAGCCGAGGGCGTGCCGCCCCTGGTAAATCGCGCGGCGCATAATCTTGCGGATCACGTAATTGCGACCTTCGTTGCCGGGCAAGATTCCGTCGGCGATTGAGAAGGCAGTTGCGCGTGCGTGGTCGGCGATGACCCGCATGGCGAAGCCTGCTTGTGTTTCAGCTTCGTACTTACGACCCGCGAGTCTAGCGGTGAACCCAATGATGTCCTTGAGCAGATCCGTTTCGTAATTGGTCTTCACGCCTTGCAAGACGACGGCGAGGCGTTCCAATCCCATGCCCGTATCGACCGACGGTGCCGGCAGCGGCGTTAGTTTGTAATTTCCAGGTTTGACTTCGCTGCGGTCAAACTGCATGAAGACCAGATTCCAAATCTCTGTGATCGTGTCGCTGGGGCCGTTGACGTTTGCGGCGCAATTCTCAGCGTCAGCGGGGTCGCGGCCCATGTAGTAATGAATCTCGCTGCAAGGCCCGCACGGGCCGGTATCGCCCATCTGCCAGAAGTTGTCCTTCCGGTCGAAGCGCAAGATTCTCTCGCGCGAAGCTCCAACCTGTTCCCAAAACTTTTCCGCGTCTTCATCGGCAGATACTTCATCGTCGCCACCGAAAACAGAGAACCACATCCGCGCGGGGTCTAGCTTGTATTCGTTTACCAGCAAGTCCCAGGCAAACTTGATTGCGTCCTCTTTGAAATAATCGCCGAAAGAAAAATTACCAAGCATCTCAAAAAACGTGTGATGCCGGGCCGTCTTTCCAACTTCATCCAGGTCGTTGTGCTTACCACCAGCGCGCAGGCACTTCTGCGATGAGCAGGCGCGTAAGTAGTCCCGCTTCTCTAGACCGAGAAAGAGGTCCTTGAACTGATTCATGCCGGCGTTTGTGAACAAGAGCGTCGGGTCGTTGGCGGGCAACAAGGGCGACGAGCGTACGCGTGTGTGCCCGTTGCGCTCGAAATAGCTTAAAAACGTTTCGCGAATTTCTTTTCCAGTCATAATTGTTTGGTCGGTAGTTTGTTTGTCGGTCGCCGAGCTGCAATTTACCGCAAGCGACATTTGGATAACCGACAACTGAAATACCGGTGAAAACGAAAGTTTAGCACGCGTATGTTGAGCCTGCGAAATAGGGGTTTTGCGGGAGTTGAGTCGGATGAATTCTACGGTTGGCGAAGAGAGCTATGGATGAAGCCTGCAGAGCGCTGCTTGCAGTGCTCTTGACTTCCCTCATGGCCAGTCGTATAAAGCGCCCTATTCAAAGGGCTCTTCTGCCGACGTCAAGTGATGTCCTCGCAATCAGCCTAAGATTTTTACTGACGGTTGAGACCTCATGAATCCTCGACCAAAGAACTCAGACCTGCACAATTACCCGCTCACTGCTGCGATTGTTCGCGGGTCGCGGTGTTGTGCGCTTCCGGAAACCTCTCATGGACAGAAGAATTCAGATCGTTAGTTCGGCTCTCGAGACAGACTTTCGACGAGCTTGGGACATCGTCCAATTGGGCCAGTTGGTAAATCTCTCGGGCTCGCGGCTACGTCACTTGTTCAAAGCCGAAATGGACCAAACGCCCATGCAATATCTCAAAGCTGTCAGAATGAGAGAAGCTGCGACACTGCTACGAACCACTTTTCTAAGTGTTAAGGAAATCATGAATCGAGTGGGTATTTCGAATGAGAGTCATTTTGTCCATGAGTTTAAGAAGGCCCACGGCTTAGCACCGTCAAAGTATCGAAGTGCCTTTAGAATCGCTGCTCCAGGTGCATTGGCCAAAGAATAGCCGACTCGGACAAGAGTTTAGTGTTGACTCAATTTTCAGTTCTGGCGACAATGAGAATCGCTGATGGGAACTCTGTCAACCAGCTGCAACTGGTAAGCTCTTTAACAGGTCCCTCACCACGAAATATCTTACGCCTGATGGAGTTTTCTACCTATGCTGGGTTTTACACAACTTTGTCCCGAGGAAACCATGCGAGAAAGAGTTAGCTTACTGGACAGGTTTGCACTTCGAACTTCTAATCTCTGGCGCATTGGACTAGGTTATACGCTGCTCTGGTGGGCCTTACTGCTGTGGGCGAGTTTGGCCCCAGGCTCATTCTGGCCCACTGGCAACGTAGAGGCTTCAGCCGCTTCACAGGTTATGTGCGCGTGCGCCATCCTTACATCTTTCTTCATCCCTTTCGTGGTTTATTTTCCAATCACCCAAACCGAAGGGCATTTGAATTCTTCCTCTTCCATACAATTGTCTTCTTCCAAAACATCCCGTGGGTATTTGAAGCAGGTTGTGGCTTGTTCTTTACTCACGTTAATTCCATTGTTGAGCGTTTATGTGTTGTTTGCTTTGATGAGCTGGCTCGGGTTTTTAACGAAAGACCTCGTCACTCCCATTATATTAGGACTCTCCTTCTTGATTTTTGTCGTGGCATTGACGCTGCTTACATCAACAACCTCAATTGGTTTCGCGATGAGCGGCTCGCGGGGGCTGCATCGCATTGCCACGGCAATTGCACTTTCGACCGTAATTCTGCCTTTCATTCTTTCGGAGCTGGTGACCGGTACTAGGTTTGAAAGCCATCTAGTTAGGTTCGTACAAAGGCTGGGAGAGTCGCCTGCACTTTCTATTCTTCTTCTGCTCCTCTCCTCGCTGCTAGTGGGGAGTTTTTTCTCCTGGCTATATGGACGCAAACAATTGTAGGCAGACAAGGGAACTGGTGAGGGTGATTTACTTAACGCCTGTTTCGCTGAGTCAATTAGCCTCAAGATCCTCACGCGTTTCTCTCCGAGCCCAGCTCCGAGTAACTCTTTTTGACATTTGAACAGGTACAGCAATTTTCGGTGGACTCGTAACTGCGAGCGCAGAACAGTCCGCCCCCGTCCTCAACCTCACCTAAGGGAGAAAATCATGCGTAAACTCGCCGTAGTACTGCTCTCACTATTTGTATTCACCGCTCAGCTCTCAGCCTTCGTAGTCAGCGCTCAGCACGATGTTAACGTTGTCGATCAAAAGCGGCTTACTACCGTTTCGAAGGGCGAAAACAGACAGGTCCAGCGACCGAGCGTTCCGAGTCCGTCCCAACCCCAGCGCCAACTGGCCTTTCAGGAACTTGGGAGCGTGATCGTGGAGGCTCAGAACCTTCAAAACAAGACAGATGCTTTCAAAGTGCTGTCGAAAGGTGCGAACCTATTGTGGCTACGATCTCCAACAAAGTCCCGGTCTATGTTTCAGCAACTGTGGCAGCTAACGAACGAACAAATAGGAGAAAACGATGATCGCGAAGAAGCGCGTACCGATATTCTGCGGTATCTAGCTCCAAGGGACCCGAAGTTAGCAGCTAAGTTGTTGGACGAAGCATCGGCGGATTTTACCAACCCCCGGGAAGTACCTTTTAGTCAACAAATCAAAGGTACTGACCCTACCTCACAAAGACTCAATAATCTGGCCTCAAAGCTGGTTCAGCAGCAGGACAGCATTCAAGCTGCTAACTTGCTGGAGCGTGCTCTCGCCGTGGCTGTCACTCCTGGCACCCTTTCAACTCTCACAAAACTCAGACAAAGGAGCCCCGGCCTTGCCGACTCCGTCGTATCACGGACCCTTGAGAGACTTAAAACACGACCGACCGTGATATCGCTGCCTAGTCTTTACTTACTGGTCGATTACATTTTCCCGGCAAGTAATGTGGACGCGAATGCCGCGACCGTCAATGCTCCAAGTCAAATCCTTCGGGTTCGGTATTTCTCGACGTCTTACAGTGTACTCAAGAAATCTCTTAAAGAATCAGAAGCACTGTTATCGAAGGAGCAAGGCTATTCAAAAAACGACCTTCGCTTCCGGTCGATATATCAGAATCAACTTGCAGGCGTACTGGTGGTGCTAGCGCCTAAATTTGCCCCTGAACTTATACCTGAGTTGAGGACTCTAGCGACGGAGCAGTTTGCGGCACTTTCTCCTAACGCCATGGTAATGTCTCGTTTTACCCGCATGCGCCTAAGTGACAATCAAGAGAGTTCCGGAGATAGGTTTACGGACATTTCCGTCGCACTCGCAAAGGGCGACATTCATCAAGCCGAACGATTGCTCGGCGGAGTCGAAGATGAAAAGTTTAGAAAGGCGGTGGCACAAACAATAGCCAAAATTGCTTTTGGCTTAGCCTTGGCTAAATCCGAGTTAGACGAAGCACTTGCAGAAGCTCGTAAATTCGAAGATCCTGCCGCTAAGGCAATTGCATACGCGCAACTGGCACGAGTCGCCCACGCAAAGGGTGATACGGATTTTACGAAGTTGATCGTAGCGGACGCATTAAGTTTATTTAGCGCGGGCAAGTCTACGGGTTTACATGCGAGAGCTTTGCTTATGCTGGCGCCCGAAGCATTAGCCTTATCTGTGCCTGATTCTCTCGATCTGCTTCGTCGCGCGGCAACAGTTATCAACGAGTTGCCTAAGGTGAGCAAGACAGAAGATTCCGGCAGTTTCGACTCATATAATCTTGATGATCCCCTCAGCCTACGGGACGCGCCGGAACTGCAACGGGCTTTCTCAACCATCGCTTTCGAGGACTTCGAGGGAACCCTCTCAGTAGCCAGACAGATTGAACCAAAACTGATTGGATTGCTTGCCAGACTAGCTACGCTGGAGACTGTACTAAAGAAAACTAAGAACAAAACCAAGCTGTCAGCAACTGCAATGAATCATAGGAGAAATTCCCTCGAGCTAACACCAGCCTTTTTGCAAAGTGGTATGCGGAAACCCACCGGTGACTCGACAATCAACTCTGCGAACAAGATGTCGCTAAAGCCAAAGCAGCTTTCCGACTGTTCTTGCAGCCCCTGCATGGTTAGAACATCTCTATCTGTCACCACTCCCGGTCCGTGGTGGGACTGTACGAGTGATTGTTTGAGAACAGCAGGCGTAAGTCCGATATCGATTAGTCTTTGTGCGGCAGTATGCGTAACGGGGAATATCCCGATTTGCGCGATCTGTTTCGCGCTTCATGCTACGGCATTCAATTTTTGCGCGTTATACTGCGCCGTGTATGCTCCAGGCGGCGGCTTTGACGGCGGTGGGGGTGAGTGGGTGTGTGATCCCGTTTGTCAGGGCGGTGCGCGCCGCCAAACAGGATCTGGCTCGCGTGCAAAGCTTGCCAATCACGCCAGACCAATGCCTAACGTTGACCCCTGCTGCATTCTCACACCCATTCTGATTGACGTGAACGGCAACGGCTTTGACCTGACAGATGCAGCGCGAGGCGTCCGCTTCGACTTTAACGGGGATGGCAGCAGAGGACAGATCTCCTGGACTGTTGCAGGCGCAGACGATGCCTGGCTCGCGCTGGACAGAAATGGTAACGGCACCATCGACACTGGGGCAGAACTGTTTGGCAACGCCACACTACAACCGCAGCCGCCGGTTGGAGTTGGCCGACACGGTTTTGGAGCTCTTGCCGAATTGGATAAGCCTGCTAATGGCGGCAATGGAGACGGCGTGATTGATGGCAGCGATGCGATCTTCTCATCTTTGAGGCTCTGGCAAGACATAAATCACAACGGCATCTCTGAGCCAAACGAGTTACACACCTTGACGGAACTCGGTCTCAAGAGTTTAGATCTCAAATACAAAGAGTCAAGACGGACTGATCAATACGGGAACCAGTTTCGCTATCGGGCGAAAGTCAAAGACGTGCATGGCGCGCAAGTAGGACGTTGGGCCTGGGATGTGTTTTTAGTCGAACCACTATAATGCGCGCTGATTGTGCCTTGAGCTTCATCAAAACACCCGCAGTTCCGAGGAGCTGTGGGTGTTTTTCTGTTTTAAGGTTCGTCATCTATCGTCGTCAAGATCCGTTTTAGAAGCCGCTCGAACCCTCTCTGCGACTAGTTCAAAGGGGAACCCCTGGCGCATCAGATGATCGAATAGGCTCTTGGCCTGGAGCCGGTTTTTGGGACGGCCGCGAACCCGAGTGCGCTTCTCGATGGCCCGATCGATCTGTTCCTCTTCAGAAACTTCCGCAAAAACCAGATCCAGGGCCTCATCAATCACACCCTTGTCAACTTTCTTCATGGTGAGGTCGCGCTTCAATCGCTGCCGGCCGAGCGGTCTCTGCCGGAGCTTCAAAGAAGCGTAACCGATAGCGAATCGTTCATCGTCGAGATACCCGTATTCCCGCAGCCTCGCCAACACCTCGTCCACCACCTTCACGGTCGCGCCTCTGCTCTGCAAAAGCAGCTCGCGTAGCTCTGCCACGGACCGCGACCTGGCTGCCAGCAGCTTCATTGCGCGCTGAAATGTGCGGTGGCGGCGCTCCTCCGGCGTCAGAGGTGTAATGGGAGGCGCTTCACCGGTCTCAGTCTTCGTGGGTGTACGTCTTAGTCTTCGCATCGACGGAATCTGCATCTAGTTTTTCATGCAGCGACCCCAGAAGCAAAGGCCCAAACGAACAAGAGTAGCGGTGCGCTAAGAATTGTGGCGGGTTAACTGCAAACAAATATGGAGTGCAGGTGGCAAGCGAAGCGCGACACCGCTTTGGTTTCTCTGTAAGAGGCGACAACCCGGATCCAAAGCGCCGCCGTCTTCCACCCTAGCGGGTATGGCACCCCAGCCCAGATGCTCGGCCGGGGACCCCGGACCGCTTCGCTCTGTCGGCGCACTCCAAATTATTCTCGGCGTTCACGCGGGCGATGGCCCTGTGGCAGCTGTGCCGCTTGTGTGCCATTCGGCAAGGGTACGCGGAGAATCGCAAATCAAGAATTAAAAATCTAAAATGCCTTCGTGGACGGTATCTTGATTATCGACAAACCAGCGGGTTTGACCTCGCACGATGTAGTGGCTCGCGTGCGGCGAATACTGCGCGAGCGTCGCGTGGGCCATACCGGAACTCTGGATCCATTCGCGACTGGTGTCCTCATTGTGCTTGTGGGCCGGACCACGCGGCTGGCGCAGTTCCTAAGCAGGGCTGAGAAGGAGTATCACGCAGTCATCCGATTTGGTTACTCAACCGAAACGGGAGACCTCACTGGAAACCCCACTCGAGAAACTAGCGAACGTACAACGCGCGGTTCTCCACTCACCTGGAGCGATCGGGAAATTGAAGCGGCGCTTCGGAGTTTACGCGGTGAGATTGATCAAATACCGCCAATGTATTCTGCAAAGAAGCGCGATGGCCGAAAGCTTTACGAACTGGCCCGACGTGGGGAGATAGTTGAAAGGAAATCTGTACCCGTCAAGGTGCGCGAATTTGAAGCGCTGAGATGCGGTGGGCGAACCTTGAAGGACAATGAGGACGGGACCGTCGATCTTGCGGTTCGGGTCGTTTGCTCGGCGGGAACGTATGTACGCACACTTGCCGAAGCCTTAGGGGAGCGCCTGGGTATTGGCGCCCACCTGGCCGAATTGCGCCGAACACGGGCGGGGGACTTCTCAATTGCATCGGCGGTTACTCTTGACCAACTCAAAGATAAAGTCGATGAAGAGGCCCTGGCTACGATTCTTCTCCTGCCTGATGCCGCCTTGCGGAGCATGCCTTTTGTGGATCTTACCGAGGGTGACGCACAACGCGTAAGACAGGGAATCGCTATCCATCTCTCGCGACACTCCGCGGGTGCCGCTGCTCAAGGAGAGAACGTCAGAATGCGCGATGAAGCAGGAACACTTGTGGCTGTTGGCTGGTATGATGCGGCGAGTAAGTCGCTACAACCGCGGGTTGTAATACCGCAGGAGTAATAGAATCACTTGTGATGACCGCATCGCGTTTCGGAACATAAAACTTACGCATGAAGAAACGGTACTTAATCGGGGCCTTATCTGGTATTGCCACCGCCGCGGTGGTTACCAAACTGCTCGCGCGTCCGCGCGACGTGGATTGGGAAAAGAATCGGGGAATCGTCTTTCATGCCGGGCACTCACGTTTTGCAGAAGCGGATGGTGTGCGGGTGCATTATCAGGAGGCCGGGCACAGCAGCGGGCCGCCCATAATTCTGATTCACGGTTTTGCCTCCTCCACGCTCGTCTGGAGCAAGGTGTTTCTGGAGTTCGCAGCCAAGGGCTTGCGGGTTATCGCGCCAGATCTCCTCGGTTATGGCTATTCGGCCAAGCCGCGAGACTTTGATTACACAATCGGCGCACAGGCCCGCATGGTCGACCGCTTGCTCGATAAACTGGGACTGGACCGGGCCATCATTGTCGGCAGCTCCTATGGTGGCGCCATAGCGGCCACTATTGCACTTGATTATCCGGAACGAGTTGAAAGGCTGGTTCTGGTGGGGGCGGTAACGAATAACGAGCCCACCAAGTACCTGCTGATGCGTCTGTTTGGTTCGCCGCTGATTGGCGACATTCTTTCGCCACTGCTGCTTGGTTCGCGGCGACTACTAAAGCGACGCATGAAGCAAGTCTATGACCGGCACTCCTGGGTGCTTGACGACCAGAGGGTTGAGGCGCGTCATCAGCCGTTGCGAACTGCCGCGACCCATAGAGCCATCATACGTACGGTTCGGCGTTGG
Organism: uncultured Chloracidobacterium sp.; assembly: GCA_964626895.1. Classification (GTDB taxonomy): domain Bacteria; phylum Acidobacteriota; class Blastocatellia; order Pyrinomonadales; family Pyrinomonadaceae; genus PSRF01. The sequence continues at coordinate 9,159 of CAZVHN010000737.1, forward strand.
GACGCCGATCGAATTCACCGTGAAGCGCATCTGATTACGCAACCAACACTTTTGCTCTGGGGAGATAATGATTCGGAAGTGCCGCTGCGATTTGGAGAGCAATTGCGCGATGCTATTAGAGATGCACGATTGATTATATTTCGCGACTGTGGGCATCTCCCGCACGAAGAGTTTCCTCAAGCGTTCATCGAAGTGGTTGCCGATTTCTGTTCCCACGAAATTGCGGCTGAAAATTCGCGAGTGCCGCTCGGAGCGTAAATCATGAATGTAAGAGACAAGGGAAACCCCGCGCGGAGACTCCTTTTACATCTTTTGCTGCGAAGCGTATTGAGTGTGCACCTGGCGCTTGCGCTCCTGGGATGCGCATTCGCAAATCAGCAGCCGCGACCAGCCAACCCGACCGCCTCCCCAAGGCCCTCCGTATCGACTGAGACCAGTGAACGCTCATCCGATCGAATAGACCGTCCGACCAGCGAGCCATACTCAGGCAGCCTTTCGATTTTTGAAGACCCGAAGAGAGAGGATAGGCTTCAAGTCAATCGGGTAATGGATGTTCTCGGCATCAAGCCAGGATCGCGTGTCGCGGACGTTGGCGCTGGTTCTGGGTGGTTTACAGTGAGGGCAGCTGAGCGCGTCGGATCGGACGGGCTCGTCTACGCCGTTGAAATCAACAGTGAATATCTGAAGCACATCGACAAACGTTCCAAAGAAGAGAACCTTTCAAATATCCGCACCATTCTTGGCAAAGAAGACGATCCACTGCTGCCAGAGAAAAGCGTGGATGCTGTGTTGCTACTAAAGACGTACCACGAAATCGGCGAACCAGTACGTTGGTTGCGGCGCATGCGCTCCGCTATGCGAGAGGGGGCTCGGTTGGGGATCATCGATCGGACTGGGAAAGGCGGCGATCATGGAATCGATCGAGAGACCGTGGTTAAGGAAGCGCAACGGGCCGGGTTTGTGCTTGTCGAGCAACACGACTTCGTCAGACCTGACGAGGTTGACTACTTTCTGGTTTTCCGGGTGCGTTAGAGTATCAGTCTATCTGCAGAGCCTTACCAACGGACGGATCGCGCCGAACGCGCCAGATCTTGGAGTCAAGGTAATAGTGGATGAAGGCGTAGCCCCAGAGAAAAGAAATTCCGAGCTGGGTGGCAAAGGCCGGCTCGGTTAGCGCGCCTGTGCTACCACGTTCATTAAAACTAACATAGCCGAGATATTGTCTCGGCCCCTGGTAGATCAACCCGAAGACAATTCCGAAAGCAATGTAGAAAAGTAAGCGGCGGCTGATGAGTTCGGCAGCACCGTATTTTGAGCGGAGTTCGGATCGGGCAGCGGCTTGGCCGCCCGATTGTGCGGCAAGGCCCGGTTCCGTTTTGTTGCCTTTCAATTCGACGAGGCTGCGCCTCGCCGATGCGGGCAGGATGCCCGCGCTCCAAGTGGTGTACTTCTGATTGTGAAACCAAATCAGTCGGTGGTATTGCAGGTTGTGATAGATGGTCAGGATGGCAACGATCGCAATTGGTTTGTGAGGCATCGGCGTCAATAGGACGATCCAGTGCATGGGAATCGCGGCCACGAGAAGAAGGTATTTAGGCACATTCAGGGGCAGACCAACGATAGCGCATTGTACCTGCCGACCTACCCAGACCACTCCTAGAATGATTGTGCCTGCCAGCAAAAACATAGACAGGCCGTTTACGCCACTTTGCAACACTGGGGGCACGCGCGCCATAGCTTCCGGATCCTGCGCAATAAAAGCGACAAACGGATAATTGAAGGCGAAGAACAACAACAAACGGTCTAGCGCATTATCGACTGGTGCCAGGTCGCCATTTTTCTTCTTGTAGAGCACCATGAAGCCGTAGTGTTGTTTTACGAGATGGTAGTAAGCCCAAAGCGCGGCCAAAAAGAAGAAAACGAGACCGGCGCCGAGATAAACCATTACCGGTCCCACGGCAAAAAAGAGCAGAGAACCCCAAAGAAGACGAGCGCGGTTGCGGCGCTCCGTGCGATCGAAATAAGTGCGCGAAAAAGTGCCGAAGACATGCGGTGCATCAATCAGTATCGCCCACAGTGCTACCATGGGAAGCAACGGCACGATACCTTTGGTGTACAGAAGAAGCAGGACGTAGCTGGACAGGACCGAGCCGATGAACCAGACCAGATCTTCGCGCCCGTTGATGATCCAGCGCAGGGAAATTGCCCTCGGGCGGACGTCGGTAATAACTTGGGCGGGGGCGGCCATTGCATTGGGATTCTATCATCGGCGGTAGCCAAGCAGAAAAGACCGGTCCGCGAGCAAGGCGGGTAAGACGCCCGCGGTCCCGCTAGTTTCTGATACTTCAAAAGTGAACTGGCAGTATCCAACCGAGGAGTTACGAGATGCCAAATGAGGACGCCGCCCTTCACGATCTCTTCAAACTACTTTTTCAGGCGCATCCCTGGCACGGCGTAAAGCCCGGCGAGAACGCTCCCGGAGAAGTGGGTGCATATATCGAGATTGTGCCTACCGACCCCGTGAAGTATGAACTTGATAAGGCCTCCGGACACCTGCGCGTGGACCGTCCGCAGCGGTTCTCTTCGATGTGTCCGACGCTCTACGGTTTTATTCCGCAGACCTTTTGCGGCGAGGAGGTTGCAGCTCTTTGTGCGCAGCGCACGGGCCAAACCGACATTCAGGGTGATGGGGATCCGATGGACATTTGTGTGCTGACGGAGAAAGCATTCGCGCACGGTAGTTTCTTTCTGCGCGCAAAACCAATCGGCGGTCTGCGCATGATCGATGGGTACCAGGCTGACGACAAGATCATCGCGGTGCTTGTTTCGGATGTTGCTTACGGCCACATCGAAGATATCGGCAGTTGTCCGGTAGGCCTGGTGGATCGCTTAAAGCACTACTTTCTCAGTTACAAGCAACTGCCGGGCGCAGCACCAAGACGCGTTGAGATTTCTGATGTTTATGGTCGCGGGGAGGCATTCGACGTGATTGAACGCAGTCTGCGCGACTATCGGAAGAAGTTTGGAGATCCTGAGAAGAGGATTTCTCAATTGCGGAAACTAGTATTGGACGTTTGAGTCGGCGATGTGAATGAGGGAAAGACTTACAGAAATCGACAGGAACAAACCAGGCTTTTCATCCGGCGCTGATCATTTCTTCAATGTCACAGCGCGGGCAGGTTAGGGATCGTCGGGTGGAGTCAGTCCAGCGAGCGAGCGCCAGTGTTGAGAGCCTGGGTTCATTCTCTTCGGCCTCGCCTTCAGTGAAGAAACGTGCGCGAGGGCCCTGATCTTGATGCTTCCGTTCAGCATCTTCTGCGCTGCAATGTTTGCAGAGCCATCCGTAACCAAGATTGAAGAAGTGATTGGTTTGGTCCACAAGAGCCGGGGGTTTGGGTGTTGAGTGGCGGTTAACTCGATGAAACCGGCACCTGACACCTTCCTTGCTATCGTCGAATGATTCCACGCCCGCTACCAGGACCTTCAGTCAGGCGCACTGACACTGTCATTCTCCTTCCGTTCCGCACTATGTCGACGGGCACGACAGCACCAACTTGATGCTTGTCCAGCACGCGGAACAAATCGTCGGAGTTAGCCACTTTCTCACCATTGATACCCACAATGATATCGCCTAACTCAACGTCGCCGTTTTCCGTCTGGGTGAGTCCACGCAGACCCGCATTCGCGGCGGCCCCGTCGGCAGCAACCTGCCAAATCAGAACGCCTTCGGAAACCGGCAAGTCAACCTGATTCTTGAATGCTTCGACGTTGCGCGTCGTGATTCCAAGTTTGGGTCTGAGCACCTGTCCGGAACTTATTAACTGCGGAACAATTCGTTTCGCGATGTTAACGGGAACGGCGAAGCCTACCCCGGCAGAGGCGCCTGAGGGCGACAGGATTTGCGAGTTGATTCCGATCATGCGTCCATGCGAATCAAGCAATGGACCACCAGAATTTCCGGGGTTGATCGAAGCATCTGTTTGAATCGCGCCTTCGATCTGCCGGTTATTACGTGCGCGGATCGGCCGCTGCAGTCCGCTGATAACTCCGGTTGTCAGCGTGCGATCCAGCCCGAAGGGGTTTCCGATCGCGAGCACTTTCTGGCCAACCACCAACTTATCAGAATCGCCAAGCGGCACGACCGTTAACGGCTCACGTGGTTTCTCTATCAATCGAATCACCGCCAGGTCAGTATCAGGATCGCGGCCGACAACCGTTGCCGCGTAGTTTTTCTTGCCGCCGAAGCTGACGGAAAGCTTTTCAGCTCGCTCGACCACATGGTTGTTAGTCAGAATGTTGCCGGCTTGATCGAGAATAGATCCTGAGCCAGAACCTTCCTGAGGCTCTACAAACCCCAAAAAGTCGCGCGCGTAGGATGTCGAATGAATGTTCACCACACCGGGCGAAAGCGTGCGATAGATTTCGATATTGTTTTGCTCGTCGGTGGCCATCCCAGGATCCGTGATGCCGGCAGGCGAATTCTCTGTAAATGCGGAACCGGCCGGTTCCAGGCGGTTCGATAACCGATCCACAAGCGCTACGGTAGCGGCGGCGAACAGTCCAGAAATCAAAGCGATGACCAGGATTTGACGTGCGGTAATCTTGTACATGGATTTATCTCTTAAGTTGTTAATTTCAAGGTTCTGAGACGCAAGCGGTTGGATGCTTACCCGGTGGGGGCGGTTGTGCGTTTTCTCGCGCAACCTGCGACCCACTCCGTCCGGTTAGCACAAATGTAGAACTTCAGGGGACTCGTAATCAAGTGCGAAAGGTCGTTACCGGCGGAAGCGCAATGGGTTTGTTCTGAACGTTGAGAGGCGCGAGGTTCCGTTTTCTTGTCGCATCTGCCCCCCGTCTGGTAAAGCCCGCGACGGGAGAGTTCCCTCAAGACAGGGACGCTAAGAATGCTGCGGGTAAACTGCCGAAGTAAGCAAATACAGTCCCGGGAGCCTGCCAACCAAGGGCGGAGAAGCCAGTGGCAACATGAATCATCATCAGGGTCAGGTAGATTCCCAGCACCAGCCTCATGCCCCGCTGAGCCAGTGGCAGATGAGCGCAGCGATAAAGAACGTAAGCCGCGAAAGCTCCAACGAACAGCTTAACGCCTAGAAACGGCGCCTCGCCAAAACTCAAGACACGAGCCATCAGGCCGTTACCCTCAGTAGCCACTTCCAAACGCACCCACAAAATTGTTAGCTGAGCATCAAGCCAGTTCATTGCGAATAAGAGCAGGCTTTTGTAAAGGGTTCCCATTTTGATTTCCCGACGGCTAAACGTAGTTAAACCTAGACCCCATTTAACGCCAGAACCTCCAAACCTGGATGGCCCGGAGGTCCTGTCGTACACGGGAGGAACGAGACTCGTCCGTTGTACCAGGGAAAAAGTGTCAATGCTATTCTCTTTCCCAAAAACTATGCTGACAAATCACGTTCGGACACTCGAGTATCAGGCCAAATACTCCTGGAACACTAAGAAGTCGATTGCGGCGTATTATAGACCCGCGGGCGGGAATGCGGAACGGCAACGCGGTGTTTGGTAGTGGATCAGTTTGAAGAGTGGCACGGGCGTCTCGCCCGTGAACCACGCGCAAGATGCGCGTGCCACAATGAAACTGACCCACTACCCGGTGTTCCCGAATCGTGAATCAAGTTTCCTTAAACATGATGAGCGTTTCTATTGCCGAGGCGATTCGCGAAGCTGCGCAGACTTTGCGCCTGGGGGGCGTGCCCGACGCCCGCCGCGAAGCGGGTTCACTTCTTCAGAACGTTATTGACCGTGATCGGACGTTCATCATCACCCACACGGAAGATTTGATCACACCGGAGGAGCAGCAGAGTTTTCGCGGATGCGTTGCGCGCAGGGCTGAAGGCGAGCCGTTACAGTACATCACCGGGCGCCAGACTTTCTTTGGTTTGGATTTTGAGGTCACAAAAGATGTTCTAATTCCACGACCCGAGACAGAGTTACTTGTGGAAACGGCTCTCCCTCTGGTCGACACGGGCCCGGCAGCGCCGTCTATTTGCGACGTAGGGACGGGCTCAGGTTGCATCGCGGTGGCACTTCTACACGAGAACCAGCGAGCGACTGCGGTTGGTATTGATCTCTCCATCGAGGCGATTCAAGTTGCCCGACGCAACGCCCTGCGCCATTCTGTTGCCGGGAGAATTTCTTTCATGGTCGCCGATTGTTTGTCAGCCCTGGGCACTGGTAACCCTATGTTCGATCTGGTGGTTTCCAATCCGCCCTACGTCGCCGCCCCAGCGCTGGACGGTTTGCAGAGAGAAGTTCGCGATCACGAGCCGCGACTGGCGCTGACTGCGGGTGTTGATGGGCTCACCATTATTCGGCGTCTGTTGCTTGATAGCGGGGCCTTTCTCAAAACAGGCGGTCATTTGCTCATGGAGATTGGTTTTGACCAGGGCGCGGTCGTCGAGCGCTTGGTCGACCGGACTAGCTGGAAATTTCTGGACATCCACAAGGACTTACAGGGCATTCCTCGCATAGTAGCGTTACAGAAAACAACTTAGTAAGACTTCCGCTGGTTTCGCCCTAAAATCTTTGCCACATCCGGTAAGGCGATGGTGTTTACCTCTCAGAACTGCGAGAAACCGAAACCGTAAAAATCTAAGAGGAACTTCACCAGGAGATCACGATTATGAATAGTTGGATAAGACGAATTGTGTTCATCGCCGCAACGCTGAACGTGATGAGCGTACTCGCGTTGGCGCAGGACAGGTCTCGAGGCCCTCTGACTTGTCGCGACAATTGGTATAGCGATCGGTTGGTGGGACATTGTGAGATCAAGGAACAGACCGTGGCTGCCGGGGGGGCGATTACGGTCGACGCTCGCAAAAACGGAGGAGTGTCAGTAAAAGGCTGGGATCGAAATGAGGTCCTGGTGCGAGCGAGAATCCAGACGAGTGCCTCTACTCAAAGTGAGGCGGACGAGCTGGCGAAGCAGATCAGAATCGAGACTGGCGGCGGCAAGATCTTTGCCGCAGGACCAGAAAATCGTAGGGACTACCATTGGGATGTCAGCTACGAGATTTTTGTTCCGCGGCGTTCAGATCTTTCCCTCGAAGCCTACAACGGCGGCATCTCTATCGCAGACGTTAGTGGACGCATCGAATTCACTGGGCATAACGGCGGCGTCGTTTTGAAGCGCGTTGGCGGACTGGTTCGGGGTGGTACCACCAACGGCGGCGTGGTAGTCGAACTTGACGGTGCACGCTGGGACGGCGAAACGCTCGATGTGAAAACGACAAACGGCGGTATTGTCATGTCGGTCCCCGAGAATTATTCAGCACACCTGGAAATCGGCACGATCAATGGGCACCTTAGCGTGGATTTTCCGGTGACTGTGCAGGGACGGATTACCAGGGAACTGGCGGTGAATCTAGGTTCCGGTGGACCAACGGTCCGGGCTACGACCACAAACGGTGGCGTAAAGATCAAGCGTACGGGACCTGGTTCTAACAACTGACTTTTTACCACCTACCCAAACCTTCAAAGGGTGCGGCGTTGGCCCGGATTAGTGGGAGCCAGTGAAGCACCCTTGCTTTTTCTCTCCGGCTACTTCTTGCGGCTCTTGCCGCCCCACAGTGCGGTAAGGCTATGCTTACCGGAACGCATCTATTTTAGATTTAGGCTACGCCTATGCCAGTAAGATGGAGGCATAGCCTCAGAGAGATTTGAGTCATCCCGGTAAGGCAGTAGCCTTACCGCACTGGGGGACGGCAGAGCCGCAAAAGAGTTGAACTTTGAACTTCCGGACTCAAACCGAACCAGTACTTCACCTTTATCGTTTCGGGGTTTTATTCTAATCTGTGGATCGTGGACAAGTTTCGCATTAAGGGCGGCAACCCTCTTAAAGGCAGTATCTCAATCAGTGGCGCGAAGAATTCTGCGCTGCCCTGCATGGCAGCTGCCCTGCTGACGCCGGAAACGGTAACCCTGCACAATCTCCCTTACGCACGCGACATCATCACCCAGCGCCGCCTGCTGGAAGACCTTGGCGCCACCGTGCTGACTCCGGAACTCCGGACCCACAAGATTAACGCCTCTCACATCGAGATTTTCGAGGCGCCCTACGAACTCGTCAAGACGATGCGCGCCTCGGTGTTGGCCCTCGGGCCGCTGCTAGCTCGCTTTGGCAAGGCGAAGGTGTCATTGCCGGGTGGGTGTGCTATTGGAACGCGCCCCATCGATCTGCATCTTAGGGGATTTGAACAACTGGGTGCGGAAGTCAGACTGGAAGCAGGGAATGTCGTGGCCAGTGCTCCGCAGGGCGGACGACTGAAGGGAACAGAAATCCGCTTTGAAAGAGTCACGGTGACGGGCACGGAAAACCTGATGATGGCTGCGACGCTCGCACAGGGGACCACTGTTCTTCACAACTCAGCTTGTGAGCCTGAGATTGGCGATCTTTGCCAGTTACTGAACCGGATGGGAGCGCGTGTGCGAGGCGGTGGCACACCGACTATTGAGATTGAAGGTGTCGAGTCACTCGGCGGCGCCGAGCACACAATCATTCCGGATCGTATCGAAACTGGGACCTTTATAGTTGCCGCGGCAATTACCGGCGGTGAGTTGGAAATCAAGGATTGCCGGCCTGAACATCTAGCCAGTGTGATTAAGAAGCTGACCGAGGTGGGTGTGGAGATTGAGGAACTGAACCCGAGCACATTGCGGGCCGGCTCGAAGCGAGCGTTAAGATCCAGCGACGTGACCACCGAGCCGTATCCCCAATTTCCTACCGACATGCAGGCCCAATACATGGCGCTGATGTCGCAGTCTGAGGGGCGCTCCGTGATTACCGAAACAGTCTTCGAGAATCGGTTTATGCATGCCTCGGAGCTGCAGCGAATGGGCGCCCGTATCCAACTACACGGACGGATTGCCACTGTTGATGGTCCTACACCTTTGACTGGGGCCCCGATTCAGGCTTCGGATCTTCGCGCATCAGCCTCGCTGGTCCTGGCCGGCCTTGTGGCGCATGGTGAGACCATCATCGATCGCGTCTACCACATCGATCGTGGTTATGAGAAGATTGAAGCCAAGCTGCGGGCGGTTGGCGCGGACATCGAGCGGATCAGGGAATCCGTAACGGCGCCATTTTCGGGCGCAACGCACCAAGACGCCGCCGCGTGAGCAATCCGCGTTTTAAAGTCTGAAGAAGAGAGCCCATCAAATGTCAGAGCAAAGCTGTTTGTTTTGCCGAATAATTGCCGGTGAAGTGCCCGCTGATTTGCTACACCAGGACGAAGTCTGCGTTGTCATCCGGGACACTAACCCGCAAGCTCCGACCCACGTCCTGGTGATTCCTCGTGAGCACATGGAGTCGCTCAACGAAGCCTCGCATAGAGACGAAGAGTTGCTTGGACATCTGCTGCGGGTTGGTGCGCGCATCGCCAACGATGAGGGTCATGCTGAGGATGGTTATCGCACGGTCATCAACACCGGAGCCGGCGCGGCCCAGTCTGTGTTTCATCTTCACGTGCACGTGCTTGGTGGTCGCTCGATGAGCTGGCCTCCAGGATAGGCTGCACCAGCGCTGAAATCTTCAGGCGAGCTTTGTAATCAAACTTATTGGTTCCTGGACCTACAACTCAGTCAGCCTTTGGCCCTACTGCCCCGACTCCTTCTGAAACCCCGCTCTCATACTTCTTGAAGTTTTCATTGAAACGCCGGGCGAGATCGCGTGCTTGCCGGTCGTAAGCTTCTTTATCTGACCAGGTGTTGCGCGGTTGAAGTACCTCCGCAGGAACGTCGGGACAGGAGACGGGCACGCCCACGCCGAAGATGGGATCTGATTGTGTTGCCACATCGGCCAGTTGTCCGCTAAGAATTGCGCGAATCATTGCCCGGGTGTGCGAAATCTTCATACGCTGGCCGACGCCGTAGGGTCCACCGCTCCACCCTGTATTAACCAACCAGCAAGCAGCGTCATGCTGGTCCATCTTCTTGCCCAAGAGGTCGGCGTAAACGCCCGGGTGCAACACCATGAAAGGGGCGCCAAAGCAGGTAGAGAATGCGGCCTCCGGTTCTTTGATCCCTTTTTCCGTGCCGGCTACCTTTGCCGTGTAGCCGGAAAGGAAGTGATACATCGCCTGTTCGGGTGTAAGCCGCGAGACCGGCGGCAGCACTCCGAAGGCGTCGGCGGTCAACATGATAATGTTTTGCGGATGGCCGGCATGGCCTTCAGGCACGATATTGGGAATGCTCGTCAAGGGATAAGAAGCGCGGGTGTTCTCTGTTTTCGCGGCATCGTCCAGGTCAATCTGGCGTGTCTCTGGATCGAAAACGACATTCTCGAGAATCGTTCCAAACATCTCCGTGGTGCGATAGATGTCTGGCTCAGCTTCGGGCGACAGCTTGATCACCTTCGCATAGCAGCCTCCTTCGAAATTGAACACACCGTCGTCTGACCAACCGTGCTCATCATCGCCTACCAATTTGCGTTCGGGATCAGCCGAGAGCGTTGTCTTGCCGGTTCCTGATAGACCGAAAAAGATTGCCACGTCCCCCGAGTCGCCCACATTTGCCGAACAGTGCATGCTCATCACCCCACGTTGCGGCAGCAGGTAGTTCAAAATGGTGAACACACTCTTCTTGGTCTCGCCGGCGTAGGAAGTGCCGCCAATCAACACCAGCCGCTGGCTAAAATCCATGAGAATAAACGTCGGCGAGCGGGTGCCGTCACGCTGCGGATCAGCTTGAAAACTGGGAAAGTTAATAACCGTGAACTCCGGACGATGTGGCGTGGTGGCTTCACGGTTAATGAACATGGTGCGGGCGAAGAGAGAATGCCAGGCTAGTTCGGTGATAATCCGCACTGGCAAGCGGTAACTGGGGTCAGCGCCCGCAAACGTGTCTTGCACGAAAAGCTCGCGGTCGCTTGCATGGGCCATCATCCGATCCTTGAGGGCGTTAAATTTGTCCTGGGAAAAATCTTTGTTAACGTCCCCCCAAAAGACCTTGTCCGCGCTTGCAGGCTCTCGGACGATCGCCTTGTCTTTGGCGGCGCGGCCGGTGTGTTCCCCCGTATCAACAATTAGTGCCCCATGATCTGAGAGAACGCCCTCGTTGCGGCGAGCGACCTCTTCATACAACTCAGGTGTGGTGAGGTTCCAGTGAACTTTGCCGGCTTCTCTAATACCGTAATTATCGAGTTCGTAATTAGTGTTCTTGTGACCCACGTGTTTGGTCACTCGTTCTGTACGCATCGAAGTCATAGTGTCTCCAATTTTTAAGTATTGGGAAGGCCGAGCATACGCGCTCCGAGCCTGGATTTGCAAAAGGCGCCTGATTGATCTCCGACTGTGTCTGGTATGTGATTTCTTACATCACCAAGGCAGCCTGAAGCAAGGCCGCACGGGGCTGCTGGTTGTTTAGAGTTCATCTATGAAGCGTTCGTTGGTGTCAAGTGTTGAAACACACACACCTCGAGCTTGACGCCGCAGCGCCTGTTTACAAGTTTCAGTTAAGT
>CAZVHN010000738.1:0-3579 GCA_964626895.1 uncultured Chloracidobacterium sp.
CGGGACGCCCGGTGGCGGAGGGAACTCTAAACTTAACGGCCCGCAGGTTGCACTGGCCTTCGACCTCGAAGGTCTCGACTCACACGCCACCGTCATTCCGGCCAGCCCTACCACCCGCAGCGCGCAGACGGCGGCCGAACAGGTCGAGCATTACTGGGCCGGGCTGGTGCGCGACGTGCCTTTCGCAGACTACGGAACGGATGCGGTTGTCGGGCAGGCTGTAGCCGACATGAACAACATGTCATTCGTCAATAGCCCCGCAAATAATCAAATCCCAAGCCCTGTTACGCGGCAGAATCTCTTCCGCGGGCAGATTGCCGTGGGCGACGGTAACGTCATGGGGCCATACGTCTCGCAGTTCATGGTTCAGCCAACGAACTACGGTGCACAGTTCCTCGACCAAAGGTATCAGACCTTCCTGCCTGGTCAGGAATTCATGAAACAGGTATTCACATACCAAAACATCCAGAACGGCGGCGCTTCGGAAGGCCCGGTGAACTTTGACCCCACCTCGCGCTTCATCCGCAACGGGCGCGACCTCGCGGCCTACACGCGTGTGGACGTGCTCTTTCAGGGTTATTTCACTGCGTTTCTCATCCTCGCAGGGCTGGGCGCTGCGCCGAATCCGGGTAGCCCCTACATCGGCTCGCTGACGCAAAAAGCCTTTGCCACCCTTGGCGGGCCGGACGCGGCAGGCACACTCTGCGAGATGGCTACACGCGCTCTTAAAGCCTCTTGGTTCCACAAGTGGATCAAAGACCTGCGTATGCGGCCCGAAGAGTACGGCGCGCTGGTGCATGCGCGCAAGACCAATGCCAGTCCAATGCCACAAGCGGCTGCAGAGCTGCACCCGGACGTGCTGAACTCGGCGTCGCTGCCCCTCGTCTTCGCGCAGAACCCAAGCACTTACTTGCTGCCACAGCCGTTCCCGGAAGGCTCGCCGACGCATCCATGCTATCCGACGGGACACGGCGCGGTCGGCGGCGCCTGCATTACGGCCCTGAAGTTCTTCTTCAACGGCAGCCAGAAGATTCGGCCTCTGCTGCAAGCAGCCGGGCGCGACGTGCAGGAACCGAATTCGGCCGGCCTCTTCCTTAACACCTACACGGGCGGGGACCGAGACGATTTGGACATCAACGGAGAACTGAACAAGCTGGGGTTCAACATCTCGTTCGGTCACGGAATTCTCGCCGGCATCCACTTCCGCAGTTCGACCTACTGGTCGATCCTGCTGGGCGAACAGGTTGCACTCAGCGTCCTGCGGGACCGGGCCAAGTCGTATAACGAGCCGTTCACTATCAACATAACGAAATTCGACGGCACGACGGCAACCATCACCAACCAATAACAACAGCGAGGAGGGCGGCCCGTGCAAACGGGACGCCCTCCCTTCAGCACGACCTGGTTCGCGAATCATTGTTCGCTCGTATCGGATCGTCTATCGTCTCGATCATTCGAAACATTTGATTGAGGTCATTCGGTTTTGCCGCGCGGCCCGTGGCGTTCCCGAAATCGACGAGTGACTTCACAGAGGGGGCACGGATCATGTCCGCTCTCCGCCCTGGCCAAAACCGACTTGTTGATCCTCGATGACTTCGGCCTTAAACCCTTAACTCAGGCTGGGCGACTCGACCTCTTGGAACTAGTCGACGACCGCCACGACACGCCGTTCGACCCTGCTTACCAGCCAACTGCCCATTGCTCATTGGCATGCTTATTTGGGAGACGATCCTACTGTGGCTGATGCTTGTTGGATCGCCTCTTGAGTGTCGCTCACCGGCTGGAACTAAAAGGAGACTCTATGCGCAAACGTGAAAAAGCCTTGACGGCGAATGAGCTGAAGCAGTAAATAATCAGCCGCCGGCGTCAGGCGACCGCGGGCTGCTCACAATCAACCGGAACGCCTGCTCACAATGTTTCCGGAATCACTGCCCACAATCACCGGAATGCGCAAAGGCCGCTTGAGTGCAAATAATGCAATCGCTACAGAAGAGAAACTTATGAGCACCAATAGCCCGATAGAGAAGCCCTTCATTTCTAGATTCATAGACGCAAGATCAGGGGTCCTCTTAGAGTTGACGAATGCGACCGAGGAGATGCTCAAGTCCATCGAGATTCTGACTGTGTTTCTGAAAGATGAAGAAACTCCGGGTGGAGGTCCTTCGCAAGCTCATATCAAGTTCGACTCCATAGAGTCTATGCAACCAAAAGAGAAGGTTATTCTGTCTCACAGAACCTGGATCAATGGAAGGCCAGCCGGCCTAGATCAAGATCAGTTGGAAAGACTTAAAGTCATAACAGGCGAAGTCAGGCCTTATGTGCTGGATATTTCCTGGGAGGATGCAGAAGGCAAGACCCGTTTTCAACGAATACCGGTCGGCCACTGATCAGGCATTGCGGTAGCGTTCGTCCGGCGAGCGTTTCGTCTGAAAATGATCAATGCCGATCATAGACATTTCGCTCTTACGAAGCTGAGCGCGACAATTGACTTTTACCGGGCCGCAACGCGCCAAAAAAAGGAGAAAGATAACTGAAAACGAACGCGTGAAATCGAACTCTCAACTTGTGCTGCCTCGCAATTAGGCTCGTCCGGCCACTTCGCCGGTCTGCGTGTTCACGCGCACCAGGTCCCCCTCTTTGATAAAGAGCGGCACCCGCACGGAAAGACCAGTCTCCAGCGTGGCTTGCTTGGTGGCGCCCCCGGCTGCGGTGTCACCCCGCAGTCCCAGGTCCGCGGAAACAACCGTGAGCTCGACGTATTGTGGAAGTTGCAGTGAAACAGGAGCGCCGTTGTATTTCAAAACCTGGAGCGATACCCCTTCTTTAAGATAGCCACGATCGGGTTCGACCGCTTCTTCCGGAAAGGTAAACTGCTCGTAACTCTTCTCGTCCATAAAATGAAAACCATGCGCATCGTTATAGAGAAATGAGGCGGGCGACAGCTCAATGTCAGGCTCCTCAAACTTTTCGCTGGCACGAAAGCTCTTTTCCATGACCGCACCGGTTAATAGTTGACGCAAACGGGTGCGTACCATCGTCGCCGCGCCTCGCGCTGTCGGCGAAGCAAAGAAAACTTCAAGCACCACGTACGGCTGCGAGTCAACAGCGATCAGCATTTTTCGTTTTAGTTCGTTAGCTGTAATCAGGGCCATTCAATTCATTCCTCCCTACACTGTTGCTCCTCAACGGGTAGCGTCGGGGTGAACCATTCTAGTGCCGTGTCTCAAGAATAGCTGTACAACAATCATCAAGCATGTTCGCTGGTTTCATGAATAATAGTAAGGCACTTTGATTTCGAGATTTCTCGTGTGACTTAGTGGATCGTTTCCCAGCAAGAATTTCACGCAAAGACGCAAAGGTGCAAAGACGCCAAGAACAAATCGGACTGGACTTTGCGTCTTTGCACCTTTGCGTCTTTGGGTGAAACTGTCTTGTTTGCGGCATGGCCGCGCTGCGTTATCTGCGTAATCTGCGGATAGTGTTAAGGCTCGAGCGCCCGCAGCCACTTCTCCATAACGTCGCGAGTGTCAACGCCGGTGCCCTCAGCTAAGATGGCCGGCAACTCTTCTATCCGAAAAG
>CAZVHN010000739.1:0-1970 GCA_964626895.1 uncultured Chloracidobacterium sp.
TAAGTAAGCTATCCCTGCCGTCAACATCAGCGCCAGCAATCCAGCAAGCAGTAGCACCGGCTTGCCTCCTGCTCGTTCAAGTTGCCGGCCCAGCTCGATGCTTACGCGGGGAAACGACCGCTTGCCGGAAGATACTGAGGCCGAATATGCCGGCGCTCCCGCTGAGTCGCTATTGATCACGGCCGCAGCCGATGCCGGGCTAATCACGGTCAGCTCATTACCACTCGAAGTAGCCGCGCGGTTCTCGCGCAGACGGGAGATGTCGATAACCAGGCGCCCGGAAGGTGATTCCGTACCAACGTTGCGCAGTGCCTCGATGTCAGGAGCGCTCGTAGGTGCGGCGTGCTCCAGCCCCAGCCGCTCAGCGGTGGCTAATAGCTCCAGGCGAAATTCGGCAGCGTTCGCGGGACGATCCTCGGGCCGCTTCTCGAGTGCATGAAGTACTATCTCCTCAAGTGCGGGGGGGATAGAAGCCACGTATTCACTTGGACGTCGCGGTTCTTCCGAAGCATGCTTCACCGCAATCGCGAGGGGAGTGGAGCCGGAAAAAGGCACGACTCCGCTGAGCATCTCATAGAGGATCACACCGAGACTGTAAACATCGGCAGCGGGCGTTAGTTCGGCGCCGTGACATTGTTCGGGCGACATATAACGCGGTGTGCCGATCATCGCACCCACTAAGGTGAGCGTCTTGGGATCGTCCTCATCGAGAGATTCCGCGGCAAGTTTCGCGATGCCAAAATCAAGCACCTTGACTACGGCCGGCACCTCGGAGTTTTGCACGATGAAAATGTTCGCAGGTTTCAGATCGCGATGGATGATTCCGGCGTCGTGTGCGGCAGCCACGGCGGCAGCCGTTTGTAGCATCAGGGCCACCGCGCGGGCTGTTTCCAGTGGAGCTTCTTTCGCCAGCACGTCTCTTAGGGTCCGCCCCTCGAGCAATTCCATCACGATATAAACATAGCCGTCGGGGGTGCTGCCGAAGTCAGTTACGGCCACGGCGTTTGCGTGCTGTATGCGGCCCGCGGCTTTCGCTTCGCGACGGAAACGCACCTGCGCCGCTTCGTCTTCAACGAAACGTGGATTCAACACCTTCACTGCCACAGGCCTATCGATGAACAGGTGCCGCGCGCGATAGACGGTCCCCATACCGCCAATGCCGAGACGTTGTTCTATTCGGTATTTGTCGTCGAGTGTGAGGCCAATCAGCGGATCAACGGCGATGTCACCGGCGACGGTCGCATCGGCCTGCAACGGCGAGTTGTCTTCCGGACAAACTTGCGTCCCAGTGGAATATTGCCGTCCGCATATTGGGCAGTGGAGCATATTTGGATTCGCGCCTTGGGAGAGCGAGGCTCAGGAATTATCTCGCAAAATACGGTTAGATGCACTAGGCGAGTTGCAGATGCAGCCGTGGGGTCTCAATCTCGACTCTGATGCGGTTACCTCTTAGTCAGCGCTGGTAACGCTGACGCGTTCGTGAATTATCAGCTCGGGCTCGCCATTTTTATCCATTGCCGTTTCATTCTGCAGGCGATGCTCGTATGCGGCCTGCACGAACGAGGCGAAAAGAGGATGTGCGTCTAGTGGCTTCGATTTGTACTCAGGATGAAATTGACAGCCGAGGAACCAGGGATGGACTTCGCGCGGCAGTTCAATTATTTCCACGAATTTCTGGTCAGGTGAAACCCCGCTAAAGACCAGACCGGAGCGTTCGAGAGTTTCACGAAACTCAGGATTGAATTCATAGCGATGACGATGTCGTTCACTGATTTCCGCGGCGCCGCCGTACACTTCGCGCACCAGGGAATCGGGCGCGAGATTGCAGGGCCAGGCGCCCAGCCGCATGGTCCCGCCCAATTCTTCGACGTCGATCAGATCCCGAAGTTTGAAGATAACAGGGGAGGGCGTGTCGGCATCGAACTCTCAACGCACTCTATTAAAGGACTTTCCGAAAACGACTTCATCCT
>CAZVHN010000740.1:0-2976 GCA_964626895.1 uncultured Chloracidobacterium sp.
ACTGCCATGCGTACTGCAATTCCGTTCGTGACCTGGTCCAGAATTAACGAACGGCTGCCATCGGCTATTTCCGACGAGATCTCTATGCCGCGATTAATCGGGCCGGGATGCATCACGATTGCCTCCGGCGCGGCATGTTCCAGATGATTCGGATGAAGACCATAGTGGACTGCGTACTCACGCATGGAGGGGAAAAAGGCTGCATCCTGACGTTCTCGCTGAATCCTGAGAATCATCACGACGTCCGCTCCTTCAATCGCATCCTCAATCCGCTGCTCAACGCGCAATCCCTGCTCTACCAGTTCCGCGAACTCCGCCGGTACAAGCGTGCCTGGTCCCGCCACTTTAATGGTTGCTCCGAGCTTTGTAAGTAGGTGGATGTTCGACCGGGCCACTCGCGAATGAAGGATGTCGCCAATGATCGCCACTTTCAATCCTTCAATACGGCCCTTGTATTCGCGAATGGTCAGGGCATCGAGTAGCGCCTGAGTCGGATGTTCGTGCGATCCATCGCCGGCGTTCACGATGGGCGCGTGGCACATTCTGGCCAGGTGATGCGGTGCCCCCGCCATCGAATGGCGGACAACAATGCAATCGGGGGCCATGGCCTCAAGGTTGCGCGCCGTATCGAGCAGCGTTTCCCCCTTCGAGACGCTCGAAGTTGAAACACTGATATTTATTGCATCGGCGGAGAGGCGTTTCGCGGCGATCTCAAAGGAAGTCCGCGTGCGCGTGGAAGCTTCGAAGAAGAGATTGATGACCGTGCGGCCGCGAAGCGCCGGCACTTTCTTTATTTCGCGGCGCGAGACATCGCGAAAAGTCTCCGCCGTGTCGAGCAGATGGGTGATTTCTGCTGCCGACAGGTCGCGAATTCCCAGCAGATGTTTGCGGTTGAAAGTGGTGCTCATGGTGGCCCAGACTTCAGTCTGTGATTTTATCGTTAAGGACACAGACTAAAGTCTATGCCACTAAAAAAGCGGCCATCGCTGGCCGCTTTTCTCATCCCGCTTCTGCTGAGGGTCGCTCGACTATGGCCACGCCTTCTTCCTCGTCAAACTCCTGCAGCATCACCTTGATGATCTCGCTCTTTTTCGTAGGCACGAGCTTCCCGCTGTAATCTGCCTGAATCGGAAGCTCTCGATGCTCTTTGCCTCGGTCGATTAAGACAGCGAGCTGCACTCGTCGGGGCCGGCCAAAGTCGATCAACTGGTCAAGCGCAGCTCGAATCGTGCGCCCGGTGTAGAGCACGTCATCGATCAGAACGATATTTCGGCTTTCGATGTCACCGGGAAGTTCCGTGCGATTGACGATCGGTTGTGCGCCTACCGTTGAGAGATCGTCCCGATAGAGCGTGATGTCGAGAACGCCGACCGGAGGACGAGCACCTTCAAGGTCTGCGATTTTGTCGGCCATGCGTTCGGCAAGCGGAACGCCCCGGCGGCGTATGCCTACCAGATATAAATCACCGGCGCCATGGTTCTCTTCGACAATTTCCGATGCCAAACGGGCGAGCGCGCGATTAATGCGAGGCCCGTCCATGATCCGCGCTTTCTCGATGAAGTCCATTTCTCGGGATACTAACAAGAAGAGTGATGCGTTACAAGGTAACTATCTGGGGGTCTCCTGGCAGTAAATCAGCGCACTCCTCCAGGACGCTGCCACGCAAGTTCCACCAGAATCGGCGGATCCGCAACAACGCGAAAGCCGATGTAGTTGCGGCGGAGGGTCGGTGGAGACCACTTGCGAAACGCTGAGCGCAGGACATTCGCAGCGAAGTCCCACGACCCACCACGCAACATCCGGTCCCTCATCAGCCCGCCAGTTACCCAAGCGCTTCCGTCCGTGGGCGCGCCCTTGTAGCTCTCATGATAGTAATCATCGCACCACTCCCACACGTTGCCATGCATATCAGCCAATCCCCAGGCATTCGGCCGCTTACCTCCAACATCGTGAGTTTTGCTTACCGAATTCTCGGAAAACCAGGCCATCTTATTCACGTCGCCCGCATAATCGCCTGTTGTTCCCGCGCGGCAGGCATATTCCCGCTCGGCTTCAGTAGGCAGCCGATACCTGAATTGCATCTCCCCTCGCGCGTTCAACTTGCTGATGAAACTCTGCGCATCAATCCATGACACTTTCTCGACCGGCAGTCTATCGCCCTTAAAATGACTGTAGTTGGCGCCCATTACTTTTTGCCATTCAGCCTGAGTCACTTCAAACCGGCCCATATAGAAGCCTGCCTTGATTGTCACCTGACGAACTGGCTTCTCATCATAGGAGCCGTTGGTCGATCCCATCATGAAACTACCTGCCGGCACATAAACCAGATCCATCCCTAGCTGGTTACGCACAATTGATCCCGGTTTCGGTGCTGGCCTGGAAGACGCACTTTCTGGAGGCGCCGAGTTCGTATTCGTCTTGTCTCGTGGTTTAGGTTGGCTCTCCAGCCGCCGCAGACTATTTCCCGCGAGGGTTGCAAACTGCCCATTAGGATATTTCTTCAGATACGCCTTGAAATCTTCGGGGTCAGAGCTAAGCCTGATCGTCTCCCAATAGGTCCGTTCATTAGCCGCGGCCTCATCTACCGGCGTCGGCGAAGCGTTTGGCTTCCGGGCCTTTCGGTTTGCTGGTTTCGGCGTGGAAGGACGCTTCCTGGAGTTGGCATTCGTCGGGTCTCTCCCCGTCCCGCCCTGGCCCAGCACGAATAACATGCAACCCAAACATAGGATCATCAGAGGGATTACCGATGCGAGCCATGCTTTATAGTTTCTCCTCACAGAGCACCTCTCTCTGTCGCGCGTCAGGCCAAAGCCGTCGGTAGTTCTCTGCGGCTCCGCCGCCTCACAGTGCGGTAAGGCTCAGCCTTACCGAAACTGCCCTACGCTCCTACGCTGCTCCGCGCCGCTCCTGGCTCCGTAGGAGTTCTGCGGTTCGTCGCGGCGACGAACGTTTGCCATTATGAAACTCTTCGATGTA
>CAZVHN010000741.1:0-10365 GCA_964626895.1 uncultured Chloracidobacterium sp.
GCAGAAGAAGAGCGCTGTTATCAACTGGGCGCGTTGAGCGCGACCTCAGGCCGCATTGTTTGCCTGGCTGTGCATGTGGGCCCGGTTCCGGGAATGGAGATTGAAGGTGTAGAGCACAATCAAAGGGAACACGTGTTTGGCATCGATGCTGACGGCTATGAAGAGGACGAAAAACGCGCACTCACAGGTTTTCTTAATCTGCTCAAAGACTTCGATCCGGATACGGACGAGATTGTCGGCCACAACATTCTGGGTTTCGATCTTCCCTTCATCTTTCAACGGTGTCTGGTTAACAACATTCGCGTGCCACCGATCATTGACCTCTCAGAGTTTCACGTACGCGGCGTTTTCGACACCATGCATCATTGGTGGCTGGGTTCGAAGCGCCTTGTAAGTCTCGACGACATTGCCTGGGCCCTGGGGATAGAATCGAGTAAGACGGCGGAAGCCGAAGGAAGCAAAGTGTTCGCGATGTATCAGGCGGACAAGCTCGCCGAGATTCGCGAATACAACCTCAACGACGTGCGCGTGACGCGCAAAGTTTACGAACGGATGGTGGCGTGTTTCGGCAGGTGAGCTGGGACATTTTCCATTGTCAGTTGTCATTTTTTCATTCGCCATTGGTCATTTTTCTGGATCTCATTTCGTGGTGCTTCGTGTTAGGGTGGGTCCTGGCTACTCATCACTCAAGCCGCGATCTCATGAGCCGCGACAAGTGTGATTGCGGAGCGCCCGCGTGGGGTGCAAGAATGATAGAATCCGATCAATGGATAATTTTCTTCCTGTACTGACGTTGCTTGTGGGTGTCCTGCTGGGGTCAGCCGCAATCTGGCTCATCTTTCGCTCCAAGCTTAAATACGAATACGACCGGGCCTGCGCGGAGAACGAAACTGAGCGCGCCACTCTCGCCGAACGGATCGCGGGAAAAGATCGTCAGTCGCAAGAACTGCGGGAGGCCCTGGAACGTGAGATGGCCAAGAGCGATCAGGTCAAGGCGGAAAGCACGAACCATCTGGCCAGGCTCTCATCGTTACAGACCCGTCTCGATGATGAAAGAAAAGCATCTCAGGAAAAACTGGGTTTACTCGATGATGCGCAGCGAAAGTTGGCCGACTCATTTAAGGCACTGTCAGCCGATGCCCTCAGAGATAACAATCAATCATTTCTGCAACTGGCAAAGGAAAACCTGCAAACAATCCAGGAGACCGCAAAAGGCGACCTCGAGATTCGAAAGAGTGCGATTGACGCGCTCGTGAGGCCGCTTAAGGAATCCCTGGACAAAGTCGACGGCCGGATTGGTGAACTGGAAAGGGCGCGCGCCGGAGCCTATTCCGAATTGCGCGAGCAGGTTAAAACGCTGGCCACGTCTCAACTGCAGTTGCAGGCGGAAACGGGGAACCTGGTGAAGGCCTTGCGTACGCCGCACGTGCGCGGGCGTTGGGGCGAGATCCAGCTGCGGCGTGTGGTAGAACTCGCCGGCATGCTTCAGTATTGCGACTTTGTCGAACAGGAAACCGTGGCCACGGAAGACGGGCGCATACGGCCGGACTTGATCGTTCGACTCCCGGGCAACCGTACGATCGTCGTCGATGCAAAGGTCCCTTTCGATGCTTTTTATGAATCAATCTCCACAACAGATGAGGAAGTCCGGGGCGCGAGACTCAAAGACCATGCGCGCCTGGTACGCACGCACATTGGTTCTTTGAGCAAGAAATCCTATTGGGAGTCGGTACAACCTACGCCCGAGTTTGTCCTGCTCTTCCTGCCAGGTGAAACCTTCTACAGTGCCGCGCTGGAGAACGATCCGAAATTGATAGAAGACGGTGTCAACCTCGGAGTGATCATCGCTACGCCCACCACCTTGATCGCCCTACTTAAGGCGGTATCATACGGTTGGCGACAAGAGCAGATGGCTACTAACGCTCACGAGGTGAGCAAGCTCGCGAAAGATCTGTACGACCGGCTGCGAACGTTTACAAATTACTTCGCAGACATCGGCAAAGGACTCGAGCGGGCACTGGATTCTTATAATAGAGGTGTAGGTTCACTTGAAGCACGCGTGCTGGTTACGGCGAGGAGGTTCAAAGAACGTGGTGCTATTGCCGGCGAAGAGATCGAAATCCTCGAACCCATCGACAAGACTACTCGCCCGCTTCGTCTCGACGAAGGCGGGCTTTTCCCCGATGACGTTGCTGACGAGCCCGACACCTTTGAAGAGGACGAGGCCGCGCCATTATTCAGTCTCAAAGCCGCCGGCGGAGACGGTGGCGACACTTAGACTTCGTCGAAGCGCTCATTACAGAACCGGGAGCGATAGCGACCGCACTCAACTTACATATCAACATCGCGGAGTCAGATATAATCAATTTACAAGAGCTCTGCTCAATTCTCACGCACAGGAACCTGTTCAGATGCGCAAAACGACTCCAACTCACCGGGAGTTTAGCGACGACCATACACCTCTCGCCTTTTTCATAACATTTCGAAGCTATGGCACCTGGCTTCATGGCGATAGCCAGGGTTCAGTGGATCGCTTGCACAACACTTTCGGAACTCCACGGCTCTCTCCTAATTCACTGAGACGAAACTATGAACGCAGTCTGCTCAAGCGGCCACCTGTAAAGCTGTCAGCGAAACGTCGAGCGGCCATCGAGCGCGGAATTCGCGATACATGTAAGATTCGCAAGTGGCCGTTGTGGGCCTTTAACATTCGCACTAACCACGTTCACACGGTGGTTTCAGCCGCCTGCAAATCAAAAAAGGTGCTGGCAACGCTCAAGGCAAATGCGACTCGTGTTATGAGAGAGTCCGGTTGCTGGCAGAGTGAATGTACTCCATGGGCCGACCGCGGTAGTAGAAGATATATTTGGACTCAGAACCAGCTACTCGGCGCCATAGATTATGTTCTCTATGACCAAGGAGAGCCATTGCCGTAGGTTATCGGCTCCGAATACAGAACCGGGAGCGGCAGCGACCGCACTCAACTCCCGCAAGCATGCTGCGCCTTGAACACCACCAAAATTTCTTACACTCTTGCGTTCTCTTTCTCGAGGTGAGTTGCCTTGCTGTCCACTTAACGGTGGCGTTAGTTGAGTGCGGTCGCTATCGCTCCCGGTTCTGTAAAGAGCCGCAGTCGCGTCCCGTTCGACTTAAGACATCATCGCAGCTCCCCGCAACTAACGATCTCAATCCTCCCCTGCTAAACTTAATGCGAACACTAATAGTTTTTCCGGAGTAGATTTGGCAAAAGAAATCTGGTTAGGCCCTCTGCTGGGTAGCAATCGTGCGCATCTCATCGAACGCTGCGCCGCGTTGGCTTCAGAGGGTCAAGCCGACAGTTTCCTCTATCTCGCCGCATCACACCCGCTTCTGGAAGTAGTAACTGAAGAAATCCTCGACGGCAACTCCAATCGTGGCGTCTGGGGGGAACTTCCCGTCTATCTTTTTCGAGGCCTGGTGCGGCGCATACTCCTGAGTGCCGTCAATGAAACCGGCGGCCGCCTCCCATCCCGCATTCCTATTGACCGCGAAGAACTGCCTCTGCAACGCAGCTTGATCTCCCAGATACTTGCGCGGCTGAAAGCCCAGGGACAACTGAAAGCAATCGCTCCCCTCGCCGGCCGCGAAGGGTGCGTGAATACTATCGCCACTCTGATTGGTGAAATTGAGCGGGCCGCAAAGTCCCCCGCCGAAGTAGCTGAGATCATCGCCGCTCGCGCCCAGGATCTAGCGCCGCGAACAGGTGCGACGGACCGCGACCTGCATCTGCAGATCGATTTCGACCGAGAGATTGCCCTGATCTATTCCACCTATAGCGAACTGCTAGACCGTCACCAACTAACCGAACAAGACGCGGATCAGTTGCGCGCGCTTTCTATTCTCAATGGTGGGCTTGATTGCGAGGCAGTCAGTATTCCCTGGTTTCGGAACGTACAACTGCTCGTGCTCGATGGCTTCTTCGACTTTACGCCAGTGCAGGGCGAGATTCTGCGACGCTTGATACCGCGGATTCCGGAAGTGGTGGTCAACCTCAATCACGACGAACTCAACCAGGAAATTTTCCTCCCATTTCAGGAAACCATCGACCACCTGCAAGCCATCGAGCCGTTTGAGATCAAACGAAGCGCCGAGGGCCTTCTGACCACCCGGGGCGCGTTATCGAACCTGCGCCAAGACCTGTTCAACCCGTCGCTCACTCAGGAGGCAGGAGCAGGAGGCAGACGGCAGGAGGAAGAGGCGGCAGCCGAAATCATGTATTTTGAATGCGGCGATCGCGATACCGAGATTCGCGCCATCGCCAAAGAAATCAAACGACTGGTCTTGCGCGAAGGTTACAACCTGGCCGACATCGCCCTGGTCGTACGCCAACGGGCTTCTTACGCCGAGACCATTACCCGGGTGATGCGCGAAGAGTCGTTGCCCTGCAATCTCGAAACGCGCATCGAAGCGAACGACATTCCCGCCAACCGCGCGGCGCTCAAACTCTTTGCAATTCTCGAACAGCTTTCTCGGGATGAAACTGCGACGCCAAGAACCTCCGAAATCGCGGATCTGATCAAGTCGGAATACTTCCGTCTAAATGATGAAGAGCTGAAGCTGCTTTCCGCGCGGTTCGACGCGCTGTATTCCGAGCTATTACGAGAACGCGATCGGCCACCCAACGGCAGTCATGAACAACGGTTAAAGAAACGCTACGGCGTAGGTGTTTGGAACGCCGATGCGCTCGAGAATGCGTTCGCTTACGTGGGCAGCAAACTGCGCGTTAGTGATTGGCTGGCCCGGGCTCAGACGCTAATTAAGGAGCTGCCGGCTGCTGAAGCAACACGAAACCTGCTCAACATCGAAACCGGCGAGCAAGGCCGGGACCCTGACGTAGCCGATCAGCTTGAAAACGCGGAAACCGCGAAGGTTGAGGAGAAAGACGCCGAAAGGAAAAGGCGACCATCGCGCGACGTTCACCCGGCGGCCATCGCCTGGGCGGCCCTGGTTATTCAGTCGTTTGCTGAGCGCATCCAGACAGTGCCCTGCGAAGGCAGACCATTGGATTTGCGCCTGGCATTGATGAAGCTCCTCGAGCAGTTCAGCTTTCGCGATCAAATCGTCCGGCCTATAAGAAATTCGATCGAAGACCGCGAACTTCCCCAGGCGATCCTCAACTACAACAGTCTCGAAGCGCTGCGCCGTGCCTTTGTCGCCGCGATTAAGAGCATTGAGATCGCCGCCACTGTTGGTCACCCTGAAAAAGAACCGGGGCCGGCAATAAAGCTCGCCACGTTTCTTGAGGAGGTGCGACGTTGCCTGAGTTCGCAGTCACAAGTTTCTGGTGCCGCCGATCGCGGCGGTTTACGCGTTTTGGAGGCAACCGATATGCGCGGCCTGCGCTTTTGCGCTGTGTTCATCGCCGGATTGGTCGAAGGCGGTTTTCCACTGCGAGCCGCGCGCGATTGGATCTATCCGCATGAAGAACGAGAGCGCCTGAAGCGAGACGGTCTGACGTTGGAAGACATTTCACCCGCCACCTTGCTGAAAGAAGAACATTATTTTTATCAATCGGCGTGTCGCGCTACTGAGCGACTTTATCTGAGCCGGCCGCTGTTGTTGGAAGACGACTCTGAAACCGTGGCTTCCTACTACATTGATGAATTAAGACGCGCCGTTGCTCCTCTTAAGATCGAAGGTGTCCCGATCCGGAGAGACTATGAAGGTAAGGACCTTGACAGTGCTTCCACCACCAACGAGCTGTCAGTTGCCCTGGTGCGCCAGCAGGAGCGTCATCTCCATCGAGGCGAAAAACGGGAGCTTCAGTCGGGGCCGCGAATTAAACGGCTTCTGGCGCTGGCGCGTAACGACGGATTCGTCAGCAACTCGGCGCTACGCCGTCTCGAAATTGAGCGCGAACGCGCCAGTTACCTGTTTGGTCCATACGATGGTGAGATCACCGACCCGAATTTGATTGCCTTGCTGAAGCAGAGATTCGGACCAGACTTTGTTCACAGTGCGAGTGGGTTGAGCGTCTATGGCAATTGCGCCTACCGGTTCTTCGGTTTGCGTGTTTTGAAGTTGGAGCCGCGCGGCGAAGCGGCGCTTGATCTGCAAGCCATCGACGCGGGCAAGCTGTTGCACGACATCCTGCGTCGCTTCTTCGAGCAACATCGTCGCCAGCCGCTGAATGAACTTGATCGCGAGCAACTTCGGCAAGAGCTGGCTGACATTGCGGACCACGTCTTCGACGAACATGAGCGAGTGGTGCCGCCCCTCAACAAACAGATTTGGAAGATCGACCGGGAGATACGCAAGATTCTGCTGGACCAAGTGCTGTTGTATGAACTGGAAATTCAGCAGAACTCGACAGCCATGGGAGTATTACCGGCTTATTTTGAGGTCGGCTTTGGCGGCATTAAGTCCGCGGCGCGTGACCCGCACTCGAAGGATGAACCGCTGGAGTTGGTCCGTTCCACGTTCGTGGGCGAAGAAGCGATGAAGATCAGCGGGCAAATCGATCGGGTGGATCTAGCAAGAGACAACACGTTGATTGCTTATGACTACAAACTGTCAACGGGCTCCAGCACGGGCGACATGAGATCCGGGCGCAGCCTGCAGCTCCCAATCTATCTGGAAGCTCTGGAAAAGTTGATCCTTCCAGATCATCCGATCGCCGGAGGAGGCTACTACGTGATCCGCGGCGGTAATGAGCGGCGCAACAAAGGGCTGCACCGGGCGCAGGCGTTGCAGTACTCAAGAATAAGAGCAAACGTAAACAGCGTTGTGTCCGATGAGGAGTGGCACCGGATCCGCGAAGAAGTGATCGCGAAGATTTGGGACTTTCTCGATCACCTGCGAGCCGGGCACTTCAGCGTGAATCCGTCAGAGAAGGAAAAGACGTGTAGGTTTTGCGATTTTGCTGCCGTCTGCCGCTACGACCGTTACCGGATTGAGCGGAAGAAGCAGCAACCGAGTGGACCTGGAGACATGGGGTGAGATCTGGTCGCTTGCGGCTCTGCCGCCCTCCAGTGTGGTGTCGCTTGCGGCTTCGCCGCCCTCCAGTGCGGTAAGGCTCCGCCTTACCGTGGACCACTCGATTTTACTGAGGCTATGCCTCCATCGGACTGGCAGAGGCATAGCCTCGAATTTGATATAGATGCGTTCCGGTAAGGCATAGCCTTACTGCACGGGGGGCGGCAAAGCCGCGAGCAGGAGTGCGGCAATAAACAAGCAGGAGAAGCGGTTATAAAACAGACGCGCCAACTAGAACCTGAACAGGCAGCGGCCGCTTACGAGATTCAGAAGCACATCTCGGTGACCGCTGGCCCGGGCTCCGGCAAAACCACGGTGTTGGTCGAGCGTTACCTGCACATCCTCCGCGAGCGAAACCTCTCCATCGATCAAATCGTCGCTATCACCTTCACCAATCGTGCAGCAAACGAAATGCGCGAGCGCCTCAGAGCGCGACTCAATCAAATTCTGCTGACGTCCTCAGGGGATGAGAGAAAGCGTTGGCTCGGTTATAAGCGCACGCTCGATGGAGCGGTGATCGCTACCATTCACGGTTTCTGCGCGCGGCTGCTACGCGAATTCCCGGTGGAGGCCGGGGTCGACCCGCAGTTTCTTTTGCTCGATGAACATCGAGCGGCAATGTTGTTGGAGTCGGTGGTCGAGGAAGCGCTTTCACACTTCATTAGCTCCGGCCACGTTGAGATTTCCCGATTAACCCTCGGAGTTGGACGGGCAAAGCTCGCCGCCGCGCTGGCGCAACTCTATCGCGAGGTACGTGGCCAGGGCCTCTCGTTGAACGATCTGGCAATGAAGACCGCGAACAGCCATTCGACCGAGGAGGATCATGCCCGAGCACTTGTCGACCTCTCGCGGGCGATGGACGACTTTCTGCTGTTTCGCCGAACGACCCCCGCCGCGCGAAGCAATCAAGCCGAAGTGAGTTCAGCATGGTCCAGTCTTCAGTCTCTAGTTCAGGGCATTCCGGAGCCGGAAGGGCTGGCCGATTACTGCCGCACCGTAGACGGTTTTCGCAAGCTGCGTCCTCAGGCCCGAGGAGATCTAAAACCGCACGTAACAGCGTTGGATGAACTGCTATGGCAAAAGGATCTGCTGGGGCGCGTGCCGCAAATCTGTCTGGATTTGTTTGCCAGGCAGTATGCGCTCGAGATGGTGCTGCTGCTCACACACATTGACGAACGGCTCAACGAAGAAAAGCAGAAACTATCGGCGCTGGATTTCGACGACCTGGAACTGCGCGCCCTTGAATTATTGGCGCGACCGGAGGTTGTGACGCGGGCTGCCGAGCGCTACAAGTTTTTTCTGGTCGACGAGTTTCAGGACACTAACGGAGTGCAACGCCGGTTGCTGGAACGGCTCGCTCTGCAGAGAGGCCGGCGCGAAAGTGCGAACCTTTTCATCGTCGGCGACCGCAAGCAATCGATTTATGGCTTTCGCGGCGCGGATGTCCACGTATTCCGCGAGATGACTGAGACCTTGATCGCAGCCGGTGGAAAAGAAAAGCCTCTGCTCTTGAATTTTCGCAGCCAGCCGCCGCTGATCAATTTCTTCAATCATCTCTTCCAGCGCCTGTTCCAACCAAAAGAAGAGGTGACTACGCAAGAACGAGAAGAACTCGGATACGTGGGACATGAACCCAGTCAAGCGAAGCGCGACCTGCGTGATGGCGTTCCGCTCGTTGAGGTGATGATCACGGCTGAAGCTTCCGGAGATGACGACGATCCCAAAGCAGAGCAAACGTCGCGCGAGCTTGATGCTCAGCAACTGGCGCAACGGATCATTGCTCTGACTCGGACCGCGGGCATCTTGCCCGCATCAAGCCGCCCAGTTACTCAAGAGCCGGATAAGGTTTTTGACGCTACGAGAGTTGCATTCTCAGTTGAGGGCGGGCAGGATGCCCGCGCTCCACGGTACAGCGACATCGCGTTGCTGTTTCGGGCGATGACTAACGTTCAGACTTACGAATCGGTCTTTCGCCGTGCAAATATTCCCTATCAGACGGTGCTGGGGCGGGGATTCTACGAGCGGGAAGAGATCACGGACCTGATCCAGTTGCTGCGGTTTCTGGATAACAAGACGGACGAGCTGGCGTTGGCGGCCGTACTCCGTTCTCCGCTCGGTGGCATTTCCGACAATGCTCTGCTGGCGCTCCGTTGCGCGCCCTGGCTGAATGAAGTCGATAAGGGAGATCCGCTCCGCCACTTTACGCAAACGCGCAAACTGTTTAAGGCGCTGCGACGGCATCGCGAAATAGCTTTCATCAGTGACGAGGAACACGATCTGCTCGATCGGGCTGCCGCCCTGATCAAAGGACTGGTTGCGCGGCGCCATCTTTACCCGATTGGGAATCTGCTGCGGTTCGCGGTCGATCAATCAGAGTACATGGCGGTGATCGCAGCGACCTTTGACGGCGCACAGCGGTTGGCGAATGTGCAGCGACTCTTCACGCTCGCCGAACGTTTCGAACGATCGGGCACGCACCTGATTCGCGACTTTGTCCGCTATGTAGAGGAATTCGAAGCGATAGGTAGTCGTGAGAGTGAAGGCCAGATCGACGAAGCCACGAACGCTGTGCGCTTGATGACCATTCACCAGGCAAAAGGTCTCGAGTTTCCCATCGTCATCATCCCCGAGCTGCAACGCTACTCAAGGGTCCCCGATAATTGGTTTCTGCTGGACCGTCATCGCGGTTTGACTCTAAAGGTGCCGGATGGACGAGGCAAGTTGGTTGCGGGTGGCACCTTTAATGGCTTCGAGCAGCGTCATGCCTGGCGAGAACAATTTGAGAGTATGCGCTTGCTCTATGTCGCGGCGACACGTGCGCAGGATCGCTTGATACTATCGGGCACCACTAAAGACCGCGACAACCTTGGCGCGAAGGGCGACACCTGGCTCAACTGGATCTGGCAAACACTTGAACTGCCCGCACCAACCCGTAGCGGCATTGTGGATCTTGAAGAGCAGGGGACCCGTCCGAATGCCCAGTTTGAGCTGATGCTCAACGTTGCCGACCACCGGCAAGCGACTTCTCTGGGAGTGGGGCCCGCTGAGAGTCCTGGGCAGCACGTGGGACCAGCAGAAGAACCTCTTGCGGAACAGCCAGCGGAAGGCCCGGGCTCACTCTCCGAAGCTTTTCCACTCTTAGGCCCAATCGAACCGGAACGCGATCGGGCGGTCCACCGCTTCAGCGTCACCCAGTTGATCAACTACCGGCGCTGCCCGCGGCAGTATTATTTCGATCGTGTTCTGCATGTGCCGGCAACTGACGAGATGGCTGTGTGGCACGACGCCGAGACTCCCGAGCCGCCAGCAAATCTGACCGCCACACTGAAAGGCGCTGTCATCCACCGCTTT
>CAZVHN010000742.1:0-8863 GCA_964626895.1 uncultured Chloracidobacterium sp.
CACGGTCGGGATGACGAGAGCGATGGCGGCGAGCGTGAGCGCGGTGGCGCTGATACTCGCGGCGGTGCGGTTGAACTTTTGCTCGCGGAACTTCACCCCGCCGCTCAGAAACGACAGCCCCAGGACGAGCAGGATGTTGCCGATGATCGAACCCGTGATTGAGGCTTTGACAACTCCATCCAGGCCTTTTGAGAGGGCGAAGAGGGCGATAATGAGTTCAGCGGCGTTGCCGAAGGTCGCATTCAGCAGGCCGCCAACTCCCTGACCAAGATGCTTGGCCAAATGCTCTGTGGCACGCCCCATCCAGCCGGCGAGAGGGATGATCGCCAGGCAGGAGATGATAAACAGCGCTGTCGGATTCTCAACCCCCGGCGCGAAGCGCAGTGCGATGGCAACGGGCACGAACACTAGAAGCCAGTTGAGCGAAGGCCTGAGCCACGAGCGGGAAGGCGCGGGTGGAGCAGGCTCCTGGGACGCGGAATCTGGTGTGGCAGCAGGAGTCGTTGACATGTAATTTATTTACCACATTCTCACGCGTGTGGAAACGCTAATTTGCGCTCGGCTCATTCCCATTCAGAGGCTCGCCGGAAACTCCACGAGCATCGCGCGACGAGGCTGCCCGTCGCAGACAGCGCGGGAAGCTGCGGCGGCACCGTCAACGTCCAGCGCTTGGAGAAGTCGTCGAGCACCGGACGAAGCCGATGCTTCGCCACAATTGTTCGGTGCACACGGCGAGCTTGCGCTTGGGGTGTGGAAATAGTCTTGGGAAGACCGGTAGAAAGGTGATGACGAAATGGCTGTCGTTGAGATGAAAGAAGTACAACCACCGTACGCGGAAGAGGTGCGACGGATGAACGCCTACTGGCGCGCGGCGAATTATCTCTCCGTCGGTCAAATTTACCTGTACGATAATCCGTTGCTGCTTGAGCCCTTATCCATCAAGCACGTCAAACCGCGTCTGGTTGGTCATTGGGGCACGACGCCGGGACTAAACTTCATCTACGTCCACCTCAATCGTTTGATTAAGCAACACGACCTGAATGTGATTTACATCGCGGGACCCGGACACGGCGGTCCCGGGCTCGTTGCCAACACATATCTCGAAGGGACTTACAGCGAGTTTTATCCGAACATTTCACAAGATGCCGATGGCATCAAGAAACTGTTCAAGCAGTTTTCGTTTCCCGGCGGCATACCGAGCCACGTCGCGCCGGAGACGCCCGGCTCGATCCACGAAGGCGGCGAATTAGGTTACTCGCTCGTTCACGCTTACGGTGCGGTTTTTGATAATCCTGATTTGCTTGCCGCGTGCGTGATTGGCGACGGCGAGGCGGAGACGGGTCCGCTCGCCGCGAGTTGGCATTCCAATAAATTTCTGAACCCGGCGCGCGACGGCGCGGTGTTGCCAATCCTGCATTTGAATGGCTACAAGATCGCCAGTCCGACGGTGCTCGCGCGTTTGAGCAAGGAGGAGTTGGCGAGTCTGCTCGTCGGCTACGGACATACACCCTATTTTGTTGAAGGCGATGATCCCGAGACGATGCATCAACTTATGGCAGTCGCATTGGATAAGATTATCGCGGAGATACAAGCGATACAAAAAGATGCGCGGGAAAACGGATTCACCGCTCGCCCACAGTATCCGATGATTGTCTTGCGCACGCCGAAAGGATGGACGGGACCCAAGGTTGTTGACGGCTTGCCGACAGAAAATTCGTTTCGCTCGCATCAAGTACCGCTCGACAAGTTGGCGAAGAATCCCGAACATCTGCGGCACCTCGAAGAGTGGATGCAGAGCTACAAACCCGAAGAACTGTTTGACGAGAACGGAACGTTGATAGCGGAGTTGGCCGAGTTAGCTCCGCAGGGTACGCGGCGGATGGGAGCTAATCCACATGCCAACGGTGGACTGTTGCTCAAAGATCTAAAGTTGCCGGACTTTCACGACTACGCAGTTGAGGTGCCGAAGCCTGCGACCATTGAAGCGGAAGCGACGCGGGTAATGGGAAGCTTCTTGCGCGATGTGATGAAGCTCAACGCCGATCAGAAAAACTTCCGCGTGATGGGACCCGACGAGACCGCTTCCAACCGGCTCAATGCTCTATTTGAAGCGACTGACCGCGTCTTTGCCGATGAAATCTTGCCGACCGACGACCATCTTTCCAATGACGGCAGAGTGATGGAAGTCTTGAGCGAACACTTATGCCAGGGCTGGCTCGAAGGCTATCTCCTGACGGGACGTCATGGCTTGTTCTCGTGCTACGAGGCCTTCATACACATCATTGATTCGATGTTCAATCAGCACGCCAAATGGTTGAAAACAACGCACGACATTCCCTGGCGGCGACCCATCGCCTCGCTCAACTATCTGCTCACATCGCACGTCTGGCGGCAGGATCACAATGGCTTCAGCCATCAAGATCCAGGCTTCATCGATCACGTCATCAACAAGAAAGCCGAAGTAGTCCGCGTGTACTTGCCGCCGGATGCCAACACACTGCTTTCCGTCACGGATCACTGTTTACGAAGCCGCAACTACGTCAACGTCATCGTCGCAGGCAAACAACCGGCTTTGCAGTACCTGGACATGGACGCGGCGGTTAATCATTGCAGCGCCGGAGCCAGCATCTGGGAGTGGGCGAGCAATGACGACGGCGTCGAACCGGATGTAGTGATGGCGTGTGCGGGCGATGTGCCGACGCTGGAGATGTTGGCGGCCGTGGATATTCTTCGACGAGAGTTTCCAGAGTTGAAAATGCGCGTTGTGAATGTCGTTAACTTGATGACGCTGCAATCGGCAGGTGAGCATTCGCACAGTCTCTCCGACAAAGATTTCGATTCGCTTTTTACGACCAACAAGCCCGTCATCTTCGCGTTTCACGGCTACCCTTGGTTGATTCATCGTCTGACTTACCGGAGAACTAACCATCACAATTTTCACGTTCGCGGCTACAAAGAGGAAGGAACTACAACAACGCCTTTCGACATGGTTGTGCTGAATGACCTGGATCGTTTTCATCTGGTGATGGCCGTGATTGAGCGCGTCCCAAAGCTAGCGAATATAGGCGCGCACGCGAAACAACTGATGCGCGAAAAACTCCTCGAACACAAGCGGTACATTCGCAGCCACGGCGACGACATGCCGGAAATACGTGATTGGAGGTGGCAGCCTCAGAGTTCTGGGGCGCATGAGAGCGAGGACGTTTCAATCTAAGCATTGTCGGTAGGTCTCTCGTTGGCAAGAATAACATCGGAT
This sequence comes from uncultured Chloracidobacterium sp., assembly GCA_964626895.1. Taxonomy (GTDB): domain Bacteria; phylum Acidobacteriota; class Blastocatellia; order Pyrinomonadales; family Pyrinomonadaceae; genus PSRF01. Next base: position 3,257 of record CAZVHN010000742.1, read on the forward strand.
TTGGACAATCTAGGGGAATTGCTGATATTTGGGCTGATCGGGCTAACGCTTTCGCCGCAAAATGACGGCAAAGTTACGCGGCTTCAAGAACAATATGATAATCCCCTAAGGTAATTCGCGCATGAATGTTCTCGTACTCAACTGCGGTAGTTCTTCGGTTAAGTTTCAACTCATCGCCACTGATGTTGAGCGCATTGAGCAGAACACCGATGAGCGGCTCGCGCACGGCATCATCGAACGCATTGGCGGCGAAGCCATTATCACACTCCTCGCGACTGGTAAACCGCCGCAACGCTCAACCGCGCCGCTTCGTGAAACGCGGGCCGCGGTTGAGCTTATTTTGCGGTGGGCCTGTGCCGAAGAATCGGGAATCAAAGAAGTTAAGAGCGCGGCAGACATCCACGCCGTCGGGCATCGTGTCGTGCATGGCGGCGAACAGTTTAAGCAGTCCGTTTTGATTACCGATGAAGTCTTGCGCGGGATTGAAGATTGCATCGATCTCGCACCGCTCCATAATCCGGCAAACATTAAAGGCATCAACGCCGCGCGCGAAGTATTTGGCAAAGGATTACCACAAGTCGCCGTCTTCGACACCGCGTTTCATCATACGCTCCCTGAGTATGCTTATCTCTACGCACTGCCTTATCAGCTTTACCGGCGCCACCGCATTCGTCGTTACGGTTTTCACGGCACGTCTCATCGCTACGTTGCGTATCGCTACCGTCAATTGAAGAACATTCAGCGCGACCAGACAAACATCATTACGCTTCATCTCGGCAACGGGTGTTCGGCGGCGGCGATTAAAGGCGGCAACTCGATTGACACTTCGATGGGATTGACACCGCTCGAAGGCTTGGTGATGGGCACGCGCTCCGGCGACCTTGACCCGGCGATTATCGATTTCGTGGCCGCGAAAGAGGGCTTGTCGGCGCAGGAAGTCGAGACATTATTAAATAAGCAATCCGGGTTGCTCGGGCTATCAGGCTTGACGAATGATATGCGCGAACTGCTAGACGAGGCGCGTGAATCAGATGATCGCCGCGCTAAACTCGCCATCGAAATCTTTTGTTATCGCGCACGTAAATATATCGGCTCTTACCTCGCCGCGATGAACGGCGCAGATGCTGTCGTCTTCACTGGCGGCATCGGCGAAAACTCTGCTGAAGTGCGCGCAAAAATCTGTGACGGGTTAGCTTGGCTTGGACTCGAATTAGATTCCGAACGCAACCACGCGCTGACCGCCGCGCATGAAGGTGTCATCAGCACCGACGGTTCACGTCTCGCCGCTTACGTGATCCCGACGAATGAAGAATTATTAATTGCGCGCGACACTGTGCGCGTGGTCTATGGCGTGCCGTAACGACTCTGAATGCGGCACGGGTCACATCAACGAGAGCTGCTCGTTGAGTTCGACAGTTAAAGCGGAGATCGTTGAAAGGAGTGTTCAGTGAAAATCTTATGGGCAGTTGACGGTTCGGTTTACAGCGACGCCGCAATTGACGAAGTCGCAAAACGACCGTGGCCGTCGCAAAGTGAAGTCAAGGTCATTACGGCCGCCGAAACGCCCCTAATGGGTGGCATAGGGCCTTCGGCGCCCTTGCCAGAATACTTTGAACAACTGGAGAAATCAGTTCGGAACGCCGCCCAGGGCGTTATCGAAAGCGCGCTGGTGAAGTTGAAAACAACCAAAGACAAAACGTTGGGGATCACGGGGAAAGTCATTCAGGGGTCAACGAAACAAGTGATCGTAGAAGAGGCTGAGAGTTGGGGCGCTGATCTGATTGTTATGGGTTCGCGCGGACTTGGTACCTGGAATCGACTTCTTTTGGGCTCGGTTTCGAATAGCGTGGTCCATCATGCGAACTGTTCTGTTGAAATTGTGCGGAGGCCTCAAGCAAACTAACCCGAGAACAGAAAACTGCTGAGTCGGTGTTTTGGCAGCGGTAGCTCGCAAGACGTTGTGAGCCTTTAATTCTTCATTCCGATGTGCCGACGAGTGCTGTCGATCCAGCTTTCTTTTCCTATCAGTGTGTAGCGTCTAATATCGAGTGAAGATGCGACGCGCACTGCAAACTGGCGCTAAGAGCTGCTTCAGGCGCGGTTTGCGCCTGGACGACGCTCTCGATCGATTAATGTCTGGTTCGTATGGCAGTGCTGCAAATGTGGCAGGTGGATTGAGGACCCAAAAGTCGAACTTAATTCCCCCTAACCTTCTGCATCGATTGCTGGCGCGGATGGAAACCAAACATCAGGGTTTTCAATCGCAAGAGCCGCGGTGAGCGGAGAGCAAGGGCGGCATGCTCAAAGTGGCAATTAAACCTTAGGAAAACCGTCGCAGAGTTACGAGTTTTCCGTGATATCCCAACTGAGGTAGAGATCATGAACAAAAAGATGAAAATACTTATCGCCTACGATGGCTCTGAGTGCGCTGATGCGGCACTCGAGGATCTGAAAAGCGCTGGATTGCCCAAAACGGCTGAAGCAATAGTCATGTCTGTGGCCGACGTCTTTCTGCCATCGCCGATAAATGAGGAGGTCGATAACACCTTTCCGATGTATGTGCCAGCGGGAGTGCGACGTGCTCACGAACGTGCGGAGCGCAAAGTAAAGGAAGCGGAAACAATGGCAAAACGGGCGAGGGAACAAATCAAGAAGAGTTTTCCGGAGTGGAATGTTCGCCACGAGGCTCTCGCTGATTCACCCACCTGGGCGCTTGTAAGGACGGACCCCGAGTGGCCGGCAGATCTCATAGTAGTCGGAGCACGCGGGCACTCTGTTCTGGGCGGAAGGCTGATACTTGGTAGCGTCTCACAAAGAGTTCTCTATGAGGCGCGTTGCTCGGTTCGCGTCGCCCGAAGTCGGAGCAGGGAGGCCGACTCTCCGCTTCGGCTTCTCATCGGCGTCGACAATTCCACCTACTCCACCGCCGCAGTGGAGGCCGTTTGCCGACGCGAGTGGCCCAGCGGAACTGAAGTGCGCTTGCTGGCCGTTGTCGATACCGTGATGGCGATTACGCCAGATCCATCTCAACCGTTAGTATTGAAATGGATCGAGGTAGGAGACGAAGACAACTGGGATCAGGTCCGTCAGATCTTCGAACCATCAGCAGATAAACTCCGATCCGCTGGACTTGATGCAGCGGTAATGATCAGAAGGGGCAACCCCACGGCGCAACTCCTTGAAGAAGCGGAAAGCTGGGGTGCGGATTGTATTTTCCTGGGTCCGAAGGGCATAAGAGGAATTGACCGTTTGCTCCTCGGCAGCGTCTCCTCTGCAGTTTCCGCGCGCGCACACTGCTCGGTCGAGATCATCAGAGAAACCGCAAGTCTTCCGAGGTGATATCTATGAAGGCCTTCCCCTCGAAAGCGTTTTCAAGATCGTCAATGAAGAAAGTCGCCGGACGGTCGGGAACCCCGCCACTCGTGCCTTGAGCGAAGTCGGTCCCGCACACTACACGCTGCTCATCGCCAAAGACGGTACAGAAAGACCAATTGACGATAGCGCCGCGCCGATTTGCAATGTGAGCGGAGAAGTCGCTGGCGTGGTGCTGGTTTTCCGAGACATCACCGAACGCCGACGAGCAGAGCAGTTGATACAGGACACCCTCAGCTACGCCGAAAACATCATCGCAACCTTGCGCGAGCCATTCATCGTTCTGGACAATACTCTACGGATCAAGACGGCGAATCGGTGTTTCTACGAGACCTTCCGAGTCTCGCCGGAAGAAACGGAGAACCAGTTTATCTATGACTTGGGCAATCTGCAGTGGAACATCCCGAAGTTGCGGACGTTGCTGGAAGAAGTCCTGAGCGACAATCATTCCGTCCACGACTTCGAGGTTGAACACATCTTCCCGACCATCGGACGAAAAATCATGCTACTCAACGCCCGCCGCGTCATGTCGGTGGACAGCCGACTGAGCCTGATGCTGCTCGCCATCGAGGATATTACCGAACGCAAGCAGGCGGAAGCCGCAGTGGAGGATTCCGAACTGCGCTATCGGCGACTCTTTGAGACGACGCACGACGCCATCCTCATTCTCGACGCGGGCACGAAGAAAATTCTCTATGCCAACCCTTTCATTGAGGACTTGTTGAGCTACTCGCAGGCGGAGTTCGTTGGCAAGGAACTCTGGCAGTTCGGTCTGTTCCAAGATGTTGAGGAAAGCAAAGCCGCTTTTCGAGAACTGCAAGAGCAAGGCTATATACGCTATGAGAATTTGCCGCTTCAAACCAAAGACGGGCGCAAGGTGGAGGTCGAGTTCGTCAGCAACATCTGTCAGGTTGACCACACGCCGATTATTCAGTGCAACATTCGGGACATAACCGAACGCAGCCGCTTGGAGCGGCAGACGCACGAGCAGGCGGAAGCGTTGGCAGAACTTCACGTGCGCAAGGACGAATTCCTGGCGATGCTTTCCCATGAGCTACGCAATCCCCTGTCTGCGATCTTAAACGCCCTGCATATCCTTCGTCTCCAAGACGCCGAGAACCCGATCCAACAGAAAGCCAAAATCATTATCGAGCGTCAGGTGGGGCAACTGGCGCATCTCATTGATGATCTGCTGGAAGTCTCCCGCGTCATCACCGGAAGGATTCAACTTCATCAGGAACGCCTGGAGATGAGGGCCATCGTGGAACGTGCGATAGAATCGGCTCGCCCCCTGATTGACCGATGCAAGCATGAGCTTTCGGTGTCGCTTCCGGCTGACCCTATCTGGTTACAAGGCGACCCGACCCGACTGGAACAAGTCGTCGTGAACCTGCTCAACAACGCCGCCAAGTACACCGACGAAGGCGGACAGATACGGCTGACCGCTCAACAAGAAGGCGGTTCGGTTACTGCGTGTGCGGGATACCGGCGTCGGCATCGTTCCCGAACTCCTGCCCCGCATCTTCGATCTCTTCACGCAGGCGGATCGAACGCTTGATCGCTCCCAAGGCGGCCTGGGCATCGGCTTGAGCCTTGTACAAAAACTTGTGGAATTGCACGGAAGAACAGTCGAGGCTCACAGTGTGGGATTGGCGCAAGGAAGCGAGTTCATCGTGCGTCTGCCTGCCCTCTTGCCAGCAAGAGAGTCAATCGCCCACATTGAAAGAGCGAAGCAGCCCGCGCAAACATCGCGTGTGCTGGTAGTTGATGACAACGTGGATGCGGCCGATATGCTCGTCATGTTGCTGCAAACGTTCGGTCATGAGGTTCAAGCGGCCTACAACGGTCAGACCGCTCTGGAAATAGCAGTTCAGTATGAACCGGACTTCGTGTTGTTGGATATTGGCTTGCCGGATATGAACGGCTATGAGGTCGCGCGGCGTCTGCGTCAGCAACCGCAAACAAAAGATGTGAGGTTGATTGCCATGACCGGCTACGGGCAGGACTCCGACCGCCAACGCTCTCAAGAAGCGGGCTTCGATCATCACTTAGTCAAGCCAGTTGATCCGCAGAAACTTCAAGACCTGCTGGCGACTCAAGCTTTGGTCAGCGCGTAGGTCTTGTTTCCCGGTTACCCCGGCGTTAAATGAATCTGAAGAGACGAAGGAGAAATCTATGAAGACGACAGCGGGTTTGTGGATTGATCATAAGAAGGCTGTAATCGTGTTTGTGACG
>CAZVHN010000743.1:0-2645 GCA_964626895.1 uncultured Chloracidobacterium sp.
TCCATTGGCTACCGCAAATGGTTCTGTGTATTGAGTGGTCCCTGGCGCTCGCCTACGACAGTCAGCCAACAAAACGCACGCGTATCTCCGGGCGCTGCTGCGCGACTTCTATATCGCAGGTGGAAGGGTCGTCGTTAAGGAATTCCAGCGTCGTCAGGAGATCGCGCGGCTGCCGGAACCGGTAATCTTCAATTGCACCGGGCCAGGCTCACGAATGCTTTTTGATGATCAGAAGCTGATTCCCGTGCGCGGTCAACTCGAAGTGCTGTTGCCACAGCCGGAAGTTGACTACTGCTACCTCTCGGGATCGGGATACATGTTTCCGAGACGAGACGGAATAATCCTGGGCGGAACGTTCGACCACGACGATTGGTCGTTGCAGCCCAACCCGGAACAAACAACCGAAATTCTCGAAGGCCATACGGAGATCATGAAACACTCAGCTGATTAGTGAGGGTGATGAGTGCGAAATACCTATAGTCCCACGATACTTAAACAGACTTGCGTCCGTTGGCAATCGGTATCACAACAATCACTCCAACTTCATCGCCGTTAGAATCGCAGCAAGACGCGGGTTCGAGCGTAGCCGATCCCAATTAGGATCGGCTTTGATGAACGCCGCCAAGAGCACATCGCGTACTTGATATGCGCGCTCCAGCCAGTGAAGGGCCTCATCGTCCGCGTTCAGGCCGTTATAGACCAGGGCAAAGTTGTAAGGTGGGACGTACCGCTGCTCCGAGAGGCTTTTAAGCTCGTCCAATATTGCGTGTGCTTGCTCGCTGTCTCCGGCTACCGCGCAGGCAAACCCAAGCATGGAGATGGGGTGCGCACTGCCGCCGGAAAATTTCCTGGCCTTCGTCAAAGAAACAATTGCTTCGCTGTACTTGCCCTGACGGAGGTAAACCTTTGCCAGGGTGAGTAGTGCAATCCAGAAGTTTGGGTCGATCTCCAACGTCCTAACCAGCCTCTCTTCCGCTTCCCTGTCGTAGCCAGCGTAATACAGAAAGAGCGCCTCATTCGTGCGGGTGATCAAGGCGAGCGGATCGAGCTCTCGCGCGCGCACTCCCTCAGCTATCGCCTCTTCATGTCGACCGAGTTGTGATAGCAGAATTCCGTAGGCGCGATGGGCCTCAGACGAGTTTGGATTGAGCGCAATGCCGCGTGTAGCTTCACGCTCGGCAGTGGACCAATCCCAGTCAAACCAGAAATTCACAAAAGCCAGGTAGGTGTGAGCGTCAGCGAGCGACTCATCAATCTCCAGAGCTTTGGTCGCCGCTGCCTTCGCTTGCGGGAAAGCATCTGCAGGCGGCACATCGCTCGTGATTGGAAGCGAGACATAAGAGGCTGCCAGTCCCGTGTAAGCAAGCGCATAGTTGGGATCAACCTCAATCGCCTGGCGAAAAAACTCGATGCTTTTCCGCACCTCTGAAGGAACAAGCTTGTTCCAGTGGTAACGACCTTTCAAGTAATACTCATACGCCTCAGGTTCTTCAGTAAAATGCTTGGTAAGTCCGAGTCGCTCTTCGGCACTCAGACGTAGCGCGAGTGCACCGGCAACTCGCTCGGAGATCGCGTCCTGTACGGCGAAAACGTCCGTAAACTCTTCATCAAATGTGCCGACCCACAAAGAGGCTCCATCCGAGACATTGATGAGGCGGACCGTAACCCGAATGCTTTCCCCCCAACGCTGTATGCTTCCATCCAACACCGACTCAACGCCCAGCTCGCGCCCGGCGGTTTGAGGGTCCTGCTCCTGACCGCCGTACCTGCGCACAGAAGTCAGCGGGCGCACGATGATCTGTCTACTGTTGCTGAGCCGAATGATCAGCGCGTCAGCCATTCCAAGTTCCAGCGCCTCATCACGATGCTCCTCCACCAATGGTTTGAACGGCAACACCGCGAAGGCCCTCGCTCCGTCTCCTGTTACAACGCCTCGAGCGGACTCGTCAGTCACTCCACTCACTATCCTCACCGAGGCAGCAAAACGGTAGCCGTGGCCTGGCACTGTGATGATATAGCGGTTCTCGCCTCGGCTTTCTCCAAGGGCACGTCGGAGGGCGGAGACGTTTTGATTGAGGTTGTTCTCTTCGACGAACACATCCGGCCAGATGGCCCGCAACAATTCTTCCTTCCCAATCACACGCCCGTGGTGCTGCACAAGGTAGAGCAAGGTATCGAAGACTCTTGGTGTGATCGACAACGGCTGACTGGCACGCAGCAGTACTCGCTTCGAGGCGTCAACCCTGAAGTTCTCAAACTCATAGATGTATGCCCCCTCAGGCGCGTTCGTCATGCGTGCTCATAACTTTCAGAAACTTTCATAACAGTCTAAGGACTTTCATTGCCTCAAGGGAAGAGTATGCGCTCACAGACGGCGATGATGCCGAGAATAAAACCCAAAAGGAGATCAGAAATGAAGTCAATAATGATTAGATCGATGCTGGGGACGCTGCTATTGGCGACAGTTGCAGTAGCAGGAATGCTTCTCCCATCACTTATGCGTAAGACCCAGGCGCAGGAACAGAGACAGGAAAACCAACAGGGTTCGGAGAGCGGGAAGCAGTCTAACTCCCAGGCGAGAAAGCTCGAAGGAACATGGCGGGTTCAGGTTACGCTCCGTAATTGTCAAACAGGTGCAGCGCTGA